>JBEAVX010000184.1:0-9974 GCA_041160755.1 Pseudomonadota bacterium | reverse complement strand
TGAAGTCCGCCGAGAGCATCGGCCTGATCAAGTTCGACTTCTTGGGCCTCAAGACCCTGGACCAGATCCGCGACGCCGTGAAGCTCATCGCCCGAAACGAGGGCGCCGCGTCCATCGACATGAGCGACATCGACATCGAGGACGCCAAGACCTACAAGCTGCTCATCGACGGCGACGCCTTGGGGGTGTTCCAGGTCGAGTCTTCAGGCATGCGTGAGCTTCTGCGAAAGCTCAAGCCGAGCTGCCTCGACGACCTCGTCGCCTTGGTCGCGCTCTACCGCCCCGGCCCCCTCAACGCGGGCATGGTCGATGACTTCATCGACCGCAAACACGGCCGCAAACGCGTCGAGTACCCCGTCCCGGCCCTAGAGCCGATCCTGCGCAGCACCTACGGCGTCGTGGTGTACCAAGAGCAGGTCATGCAGATCGCCCAGGTGCTCTCCAGCTACAGCCTGGGCGAGGCCGACCTGCTGCGCCGGGCGATGGGCAAAAAGAAGCCCGAGGAGATGGCGAAGCAGAAGGAGCGTTTTGTCAGCGGCGCGGTGAAGAACGGCTACGACAAAGACAAAGCCGACGGCATCTTTGAGCTCCTGGCGATGTTCGCGGCCTACGGCTTCAACAAGAGCCACTCCGCGGCCTATGGCTACGTCAGCTACCAGACGGCCTGGCTCAAGGCGAACCACCGCGCCGAGTTCATGGCCGCGCTGATGAGCATCGAGTCGGCGAACACCGACAAGATCCTCATCTACCTGACCGACTGCAAACGCGCGGGCATCACCATCTTGCCCCCCGACGTGAACGAGAGCCTGCGCCCGTTCGACGTGCCCAAGAACGCCCGCAACACCATCCGGTATGGCCTCGGCGCGATCAAAGGCATCGGCGACGCCGCCGTAGACGCCATCCTGGACGCCCGTGTCGAGGCCGGGGGCCGCTTCCGCGACCTCATGGACTGCCTCGACCGCCTGGATCTCAAGCGGGTCAACAAGAAGGTCTTGGAGAACCTCATCAAGGCCGGGGCGTTCGACTGGACGGGCCACGCCCGCGCCGCGCTGTTCTCTGGCCTCGACGCCGCGGTCTCCGCCGCCCAAAAAGAGCAGGCCGACAAAGCGAGCGGCCAGGTCGGGCTGTTCGGGATGCTCGGCGGAGGCGGGCCCCCCGCCCCACGGTTCCGGCCACCCGACGAGCAAGAGTGGTCTCTCGGCAAACGCCTGAGCTTTGAGCGCGACGCCGTCGGCTTCTACCTCAGCGGCCACCCCGTCGAGGCCTTCGCCGAGAACCTCGGGCGCTACGTCACCTGCCGCCTGGGTGACCTGAGCGACGAGCGGGAGGGCGCTGAAGTCACCGTGCCTGGCATGGCCACGGCCTCCCGGCAGGTGCGCACCAAACGCGGCGACAAGATGGGCTTCGTCACCCTGGATGACGGCACGGGCACCGTCGAGTGTGTCTTCTTCTCCGACGCCTGGGAACGATCCGCGCGCGCGTTCAAGGACGACGGCGTGGCCGTGCTCGTGAAGGGAGAGCTTGAGAAGACCGCCGATGGATGTAAGATCCTGGCCGAGTCCGCCGAGCCCTTGGCGGAGCTCATCGAGAGCCGCGCTCGGGAGGTTCACATCTGCGTCGATCACCAGGATCTCACCGCCGCCCGGGTCACCGAGCTTCGTGGCCTCATGGAGCGCTGCGCCGGGAGCACCCCGACGATGCTCATCGTCGAGCGCGCGGCGCACAGCCGGGTGACGATGCGCCTGCCGCCGCGCCTCTGCGTGCTCCCGGACGAGCGCTTCCGCGACGGGGTCGCGAGCATCTTCCGCCGCAATGACGCCGTGAGGTTGAAGTGAGATCCCTGCTGATCCTGCCCATCACGCTCGCGCTGAGCGGCGCGGCCTTCGCTGGGGCGGTCATCGAGCCGCTCACCTTCGGCCACATCGACTGGACGCGGGGCCGCCTCATCGTCGAGGCCTCGGGCCTGTCCAACACCGGGGCGTGGCGCGACGTGCGCGCGTCAGAACAAAACGCCTTCGCCCAGCTTGAGCCCCGTGTTGAAGACCACGCCCGTCAGGTGCGCGTCTCCGCAGACTCTACGGCGGGGGATCTCCTCGACGGCGCCGAGCCCATGGCCAGCTCACTGCGTGACGGCCTCACCACCTGGCAGGTCGGCGAGACCCGCTATTACTCCTCGGGCAAGGTGAGCCTACGCGCGGAGCTGGCCTTACACGCGTGGTTACGCCCGGCGCTCGTGGAGCAGGCCAGCGGCGGCTCCGCTGAAGACCGCGCTGAAGGCCGCTACACCGGCGTCGTCGTAGACGCCCGGCGGATGCGGGTGCGCCTCGCCCTCGCGCCGCGCCTGCTCGCCCCCGAAGGTGAAGAGGTCTACGGCCTCGCCTCGATGAGCGAAGAGTCCGCCGCGACGACCCTCCCCGTGGTGTGGGTGACCGAGCCCGGCGACAAGGAGGCCATCCAGCGCGCGGGCAAAGAGCCCTTGTTCGTTCAGGCCACGGACGTCAAAGGGGGCTCGGATCTCGTCGTCGGCCGGGACGACGTCGCCAAGCTCCGGGCCTTGGCCTCGGGCAGCGACCTGCTCTTGCGGGGCCGGGTCGTCATCGTCGTGGATCCGCTGTGATCCGCCGCGCAGGGCACTCCAGCGCCGGGACCCGCATCCCACGCCCCATGCGCACCCCGCCGCCCAAGCCGGTGAGCCTCCGCGAGCGCATCGCCTGGGGGGTGGCCGCCACGCTGTTGACCATCGGCCTCATCTACCTCTTGCGCTCGGCGTTGAGCATGTTGTTCATCGCCGCCACCTTCGCCTGGCTGCTCGACCCCGTCGTCGATCGGCTGGAGGCCCGGGGCCTGAGCCGGGAGCGCGGGATCCTCGTGATCTTCGGCGCCGGGGGCCTGGCCATCGTGGTCGCCGTGCTCGTCCTCATCCCGTCCGTGGTGACGGAGCTTGAGAACCTCACCGCGAACCTCAGCCTCTACGGCGCCCGGCTCGCCGAGACCGCCACCGAGCTCAAGCTGCGCTTAGAGACCTGGCTTGAGCGGCCCTTGCCCGTCTCGCCAGAGGAGCTCCTCGCCGAGGTCCAGCTCGCGCTCACCTCCAGCGGCGCCGACATCGGCGGGCTGGTCAAGGACACCGTGCCCAGCGCCGGGCGCCTGATCACGACCTTAGGCGCCAAGGCGCTCTCCGGCGGCTTCGCCTTCGCTGTGGCCGCCCTCAACGTGCTCTTGTTGCCCATCTTCACGTTCTACCTGCTCCGGGACTGGGATCGCCTCGTCGCCGGGATCGACACCCTGGTGCCGCCGCGCCACCGGGCGAAGGTGCGCTCGTTGGCGCACCAGATCGACGAGACCCTCGCCAGCTTCGTCCGGGGGCAGCTCACGGTCTGCGCGCTGTTGGCGGTCTGTTACTCCGTCGGGCTGCTCATCAGCGGGGTGGATCTCGCCTTGGTCGTCGGCATCGTCTCCGGCGCCTTGTTCATCATCCCCTACGTCGGCACCCTGTTCGGGGTGGTCGTCGCGAGCCTGCTCGCCTTGCTCAAGTTTGGCGTGGACTGGCATCTCCTCGCGGTGTGGGCGGCCTTCGGGGTGAGCCAGCTCTTGGAGGGCTTCGTCTTCACCCCGCTCATCGTCGGCGACAAGGTCGGCCTGCACCCCTTGGTCGTCATGGTCGCGCTCATCGTCGGGGGCAACGTGTTCGGCCTCTGGGGCATCTTCTTGGCGATCCCCGTCACGGCGGCCGCGCAGATCCTCTTCGCCGAGGCCATGCACCACTACCAGCGCTCCCGCTTCTTCGGCGACGGAGACCCGGCCTGATCCCCTGGAGCTTCTGGGGGGTAGACGTGCCCTACGAGACCGCGTGGGCCCGTCAACGCGCCCTGCGCGCCGAGATCCTGGCGGGGCAGGGGACGGAGCAGCTCGCGCTCTTGGAGCACCGGGCGGTGGTCACCTTCGGCAAACGTCCGGCCCCGGGGAACCCCGATCCTGACGTGCTCCGCGCCGCCGGGGTCGAGGTCTTCACCACCGAGCGCGGCGGCCTCGCGACCTGGCATGGCCCGGGGCAGCTCGTCGGCTACCTGCTCCTAGACCTTGGGCGCCGTGGCCTCGGCGTGCGGCGCCTCGTCGAGCGCCTAGAGGATGGCTTGATCGCCTACCTCGCTGGGCTTGGGGTGATCGCCACGCGCCGTGACGGTTACCCCGGCGTGTGGGTGGGCGACGACAAGATCGCCGCCTTGGGCCTGCACGTTCAGCGCGGGGTGACCATGCACGGCTTCGCGCTGAACCTGCGCTTGGGGCCCGAGGCGTTTTTGGGGATCCTCCCCTGCGGGATCGCCGATGGCGGCGTCGCCAGCCTACATCGGCTGATCCCGGACGCGCCGGGGCCCCAGGAGGCCGCGCCCGACGTGGCCGCCGCGGTGATCGCCGCCTTGGCGAGCGAGGGCCCCGCGAGCCAAGCGCCTTGACGGGCGCCGGTCGTCCAGATAAAAGGTGGGGGCTTTGGACGCAGGTCAGTTCTTCTGACGCGCGGTCAAGGTGAGTGAAGGAGCGTAGCTCAGCGGGAGAGCACTACCTTGACACGGTAGGGGTCACCGGTTCGATCCCGGTCGTTCCTATATACAAGAGGCGGCAGGTTACCCCCTGCCGCCTCTTCTTTTTTGCCGAGGCGCGGCGTTGACACGGCGCTGTCCCTCTGGTAGAAACGGCGTGGCCCCTGCTACAAGCCTGCGACTGGGTTGACCTGCAGAACCGCCGATTCGAAACCTCTAAGTGGAGCGACAGTACCATCGACCCTACGAATGGTGACAACCTCAGGAACCGCCGCATGTCTCAGGCCGTGCCTGAGCGCGACGAGCCGCGCGTCAACGAACGAATTCGTGTTCCACGAGTCCTGGTGATCGACGAAGACGGCACCAAGCTCGGCGAGTTCATGACCGTAGACGCCCTCGCGCTGGCGCGTGAGCGTGGCCTTGATCTGGTCGAGGTCGCTCCCAACGCCCGCCCGCCGGTCTGTCGTGTTCAAGACTTCGGTCGCTTCAAGTACGACAAGAAGAAGAAAGACGCGACGGCGCGCAAGAACCAGGTCATCGTCGAGATCAAAGAGCTCAAGGTCCGACCGAAGACCGACATCCACGACTTTGAGGTCAAGCTGCGGCACGCCCAGCGCTTCCTCGAAGAGGGCGACAAGGTCAAGATCACCGTCCGGTTCCGTGGCCGTGAGAACGCCCACCGCGACATCGGCGAAGAGCGCTGCCGCGAGTTCTCCTCCGCGCTGACCGATCTCGCCGTCGTGGAGTCCCCGCCGCGCATGGACGGGAAGCAGATGGTGATGATCCTCGCCCCGACCAAGAAGAAGGTGTGACGCTTTCTGGGCCCGGGTTAGTCTCCTTGGGCTCCAAACTTCCCCGACGCGCGCCGCGCGCTCGGGCTCTGCTCTCCTGAGGCATTCATGGGCAAGTTCAAGAACAAGATGAAGACGAACCGGGGCGCGGCCAAGCGCTTCTCCAAGACCGCCACCGGCAAGATCAAGTTCAAGCACACCAAGCTGCGCCACATCCTCACCAAGAAGAGCACCGCCACGAAGCGGAAGCTCCGCCACGGCGGCTACATCGCCGAGGTCGAGGCGCACCTCATCAACCAGCTCATCCCCTACAAGTAGGCGTCTCTCCCCGCGTCGCGGGGTGAGGTCGTCCTCCTTCCGGCCGCCTCCGCCCATGTTGGGCTGGTCAGCGGTTCACAACTGGAGACAACATGGCACGTATTAAGAACGCGTCGATCCGTAAGACGCGCCGCAAGAACCTCTTCAAGCGCACCAAGGGCTTCCGTGGCGCCCGTGGCCGGCTGTTACGCCAGGGCCATCAGGCGGTGATGAAGGCGGAGACCTACGCCTTCCGTGGCCGCAAAGAGAAGAAGCGCCACTTCCGCGGCCTCTGGATCGTGCGCATCAACGCCGGTCTCGCCCCCTTCGGCATCTCTTACAGCCGCTTCATCCACGGCCTCAAGCTCGCGGGCATCACGCTGGACCGCAAGGCCCTGTCTGACCTCGCCACCAACCAGCCCTCGGCCTTCGAGGCGGTTGTCACCCAGGTGAAGGCCGCGCTGGTCTGATCCTGCGTGGGTCTGATCCTGCGGGGTCTGGCCCATCGAACGGTCTAAGCGCGCGACGCCGGGGTCTTCGCCTCGGCGTCGTCGTGTTTTGAGGAGCCTCCAATGCCTCTGGCCCTGATCCTCAGCCTGCTCGTCGCCTGCGGCGACAAAGACGAGACGGCCGACTATGTGCAGGTCAACGCCACCGACGACGTGCTCACCGTCGATGTCGGCGCCGCTGAGACGCTTGAGGCCCGCACGGTCGAGCTCCGCTCCAACACCGGGGCGGTCGTGATCGGCGTGGGCGAGGTGAGCCCTGGGGGTGGCCCCATCGGCACGGTGCACACGCTCTCCGTGCGTGTGGACGCCGAGTACGCCGAGCTCGTCGATCGCGCCACGGTGCGCATCAACTCCGGCGATCGTGGCGAAGACGAGTACACGCTCACCCAAGACTTCGCGGACGAGGGCCTCTACGTCTACGAGCTCAAGTCCGTCGGCGCCCTCGGAGAGGAGCGTGAGGACGTCTTCACCCTGCGCCTGTGGGATCTCACCACGGATCCTGAAGACACCGCCGCGTCCGACTCCGGCCTCTGAGGGCCCTGGGATGATCCAACAAATTGACTGCGCTCTCGCGCACCTTTGTCAACCTTCCAACGATCTGATACTCTTATGAGCGCTCCTAAGCGACCGCGGCGAGCGAACCTCGCTCAACCCCCCCGCGGAGACTCCACCCCATCTGACCGGGAGAACCTGATGCCGGAATCTGCCGCTGCCTCCCGCACGATGACGAAGGCCGATCTTGTCGAGCGTGTCTACGACAATGTCGGCTTCTCCAAGAAGGAGGCTCTCGAGCTCATCGACGCGGTGTTTGAGACGATGCGTGAGGCCCTTGAGCGGGGCGAGAAGATCAAGGTGTCCGGCTTCGGCAACTTCGTGGTTCGCCAGAAGTCCGCCCGCCGTGGCCGCAACCCCCAGACCAACGAGAGCATCGTCATCGAGCCTCGTCGGGTGCTGACCTTTAAGCCGTCCCAGGTGCTCAAGACGGCGATCAACGGCTCGCTGCGCGCAGAGGATGTGCCCGCGGCGGGGCCGGACGACATGCTCGACGAAGAGTAGAGCCGCACAGGACGTGAGGAAGGCCGGGAGGTCCAATGAGCAAAGAAGACGACGCGCTCCTCGTGGACGAGGATCAGGACATCCCCGACAAGCTGTACTTCCGAATCGGCGAGGTCGCCGAGCTCGTGGGCGTCGAGTCCCATGTGCTCCGGTATTGGGAGGGCGAGTTCAAGATGCGCCCTCACCGCAGCTCCTCGGGGCAGCGGCTCTACCGCAAGCGCGACATCAGCCGCTTCCTCAAGATCAAGCGCCTGCTTCACACCCAAGGCTTCACCATCGCGGGCGCGCGTAAGGCGCTGATGCCCAAAGAGGGTGAAGAGCAGGCGGGCGACGGCAACCTGCCCGTGGATCTGGAGAAGCTGCGTGAGGTCGTGGAGCGTGTGGCCCGGGTGCGGGTCGAGCTCAACCAGCTTCGCCGCGCCCTCCAGACCCTTGACGCCTCGGTCGCCTCACGTTAATAGGGTGTGGTCTTGAGCAGACGGCCTCTTCGGAGCCAGCCGCTTGAGACAATCGGGGTGTAGCGCAGCCTGGTAGCGCACTAGACTGGGGGTCTAGTGGTCGCAGGTTCAAATCCTGTCGCCCCGACCATCAAAAAAGCGCCCTTCAGACCTCAGGTCTGGAGGGCGTTTTGGTTTGTGGGTGTGGGCCCACTCGGCTCAGGGCGGCGTCGAGGTGACGAGGATGGAGTCGCGGCCGACGAGCTCGCCCCGAAGGTCTGTGGCGAGCAGCTCGATGGTGTTCGGGCCCTCTTGAAGCGGCAGGGTCACCTGCCAGGTGTGCTCATCCACCCAGGTCACGTCCAAGGGGGTGGAGGCGCCGTCGAGGGTGATCTGGCGGACGTCGATCCAGGCGACGCCCTCTAAGGTGATGTCGGTGGTGGTGACCGAGAGGTCGGCGCCGCCGCCTGTCGTGACGCTGAAGTCCACGGGGGGGAAGACGGTCATCACCGCGCGGGACGAGTCGTTCAGCACGAAGCTCGCACGATCCGCGACAAACTGGCAGTGGCTCTGGAAGCTCTGGGCGGGCAAGAGCGCGCTGAGCTGGGCGCACCACGGGGCCAGATATTCGGCGTTGTACGCCTGGCCGATGATGTCTTGCAGGTGGCCGTAGTAGAGCCTGCGGTTGACGGGGTTCTGCAGCAGTCGCTGCAGGTCGCTGTTCGCGGCGATCGACGCGGAATATCCCCCGTAGTAGTCGAGATCGTGCGGGAAATACAGGACGCGCTGGTCTTCGGGACGGACATAGAGGACCGCGTTGTGTTGGGCGCCGTCGCCTCCGTAGTTGTCGACGGCGCCGGAGAGGGTCGCGAACGCGAAGGCGCGGAGCCACTGGTCGACGTCAATCACCGCCTCGACCTCGGACAAGAAGGTCGCGCCAGAGCGTGAGAACGTCTTGCCCAGCCCGATGATGGCGTCGTAGTCGTCCTCACGCTCGTTGTTCTTGATCAAGAAGTTCCAGCGGTAATGCTCTTTGTCTTCGCCCAGATTGGTGATGGAGGTGCCGATGACATAGTCGGGCTGAGGCATCTTGAGCCCCTCGGCCGTCCCGTCTTCAGTGGTCAGCGGGTAGTAGATCAGCTCGTACTCAAAGAGACGCCCGCGCGCGCCGTCGGTGAACTGGGCGTCGAGCACCAGGTTCGTGAAACGATCGAGCTGCAGCTCGGCGGGGCCGGTGTGCTCGGGCCGGGGGGTGATGGCCTGCGCCAGGTCGTTGTATTCGCCAGACACCGCGCCCGCGCGGGTCATGACGAGGTTCATCAGCACCTCCCGCTGGCCGAAGCCGACGCCCTCGGAGCGATCGACGAGCACGCTCGTGTGGCTGCCCCGGAAGGGCTGATCGTCGTTGAAACGGACGCCATAGCCGAATCGAAGCTGCTCGGGGCGACCGCGCTGGCTGCCCTTCGCGCGCACGCCGACGTCATAAAACACCTGGGACTCATCGTAGATCACCGTGGCGCCGATGAGGTCGTCGCTCATCAGGTTCACCGAGTCGTGAAGCCAGTCTGAGTCGGCCTCGGTCATCAGGATGCGCAGGTTGTGCAGGCCGTTCGTCGCCGCGGAGCCGTCGTCGAATTGAATCAGGGCGCGGGAGTCGGGCCCGGCGGCGGGCGACGTCGCCTGGGCGCCGCGCTCGTCCTTGGCCTCGACATAAAACTGCACGAGGGCGCCCGCCGCTTGGCCTCCCAAGCTGGCCTGCCAGATCCCTGGCGCGGACTCGGACATGGCCTGGTCTCGCCAGGCCGCGCCGTCTACGGCGGACCAGAGCGTCACCTCGGCGACGCCGTCGGGGTCGTCCACCGCGACGGTGATCACGACGGGCTCCCCCGGGGCGGGGACGGCCACGTCGGCCTGGAGGTCGTTGAAGGTGGGGCCGAGGTTGTCCACCGAGGTCGAGTTTGGCGCGCCCGGCGTGCCGGACAGCGTCGGCTGCGCCACGAGGGTCGTTTTCGGCAGGCGGTTGAAGTAGAGCCGGGTGTTGACCTGGTTGCTCCCCGAGACCCAGCGCGCCCGGAAGGACACCTCGTACTCGCCCGACCCCACGGGCCGCTGGAGGGTGGTCTCCGCGTGGTTGTGCATGTGCCCCGTGGGCCCCGTCGCCACGAGGCGCAGCACGGGGTCGCTGGGATCGTCGGGATCAGGCACGATCTCGCTGTGGCGGTGGTTGCCCAGGAGGCGCCAACGGTCGCTCTCTTGGTCGAAGCCGCCGTTGGGGAGGAGCTGAATGGCCGCCCCGTCGGGGTCTTCGATGACGCTGAGGTCGTCGAGCAGCACCGTGCCCTCATC
>JBEAVX010000081.1:0-5550 GCA_041160755.1 Pseudomonadota bacterium | reverse complement strand
CCGCGCAGACGGTCGTGGACCAGCTCACCTTGCCGACGGCGCCGATCACCGCGCTGGCGAGGGTGGGGCTGCCGCCCAGGGCGACCCCTACGGTCAAGGTGAGCGCCTGCATCCCCAGGCCCACCAAGGCCGACATCCACACCACCCGCATCACCAGGCTCGCCAACGCCGTCTTCGGGGCCTCGTCCATCACACACCTCCGCGCGCCACGGCTCCAGTCTACCCGCTCTCCGCGCCCCGGTTACGTTGGCGCGTCCCAACGGGAGCCCACCATGAACCGCCCCGACACCCAGGCGATGCTCGCCGCGTTCACCGCCGCCTTGGCCGAGGCCAGCACCCCCGAGCAGATCGAGGCCGTGCGCCAGGCCCACACCGGCAAAAAGAGCGAGATCAAGCTCGCCTTACGCGGCCTCGGCGCCGTGCCCCCGGAGGATCGCCCCGCCCTCGCCAAAGAGGTCAACGACGTGGCGCAGGCGATGGAGCGCGCCTTGTCCGAGGCCAGCGCCTCCATCGAGGCCCGGGCCCTGGCCGCCCGGCTCAACGAGGAGTGGGTTGACCTGAGCCTGCCCGGCCTCGCCCCGCCCCGTGGCGCCCGTCACCCGGTCATCTCCGTCGAAGAAGACTGCCTCGCCGTGCTGCGCCAGCTCGGCTTCGTGCGGGTGGACGGCCCCGAGGTCGAGCACCCGTACTACAACTTCGACGCCCTCAACATCCCGCCGCACCACCCTGCCCGGGACTTGCAGGACACGTTCTGGGTCGACGGCGGCTACCTCCTGCGCTCGCACACGACGACGGTGCAGGCCCGGGTGCTGGAGTCGCGGCCACCTCTGCCCATTCGCATCGCCAGCGCCGGGCGGGTGTACCGAAACGAGGCCGTGGACGCCACCCACCTCGCCATGTTCCACCAGCTTGAGGGCCTGTGGATCGACCGTGGCCTCACCTTCGCCCACCTCAAGGGCCTGCTCACCACCATCGCCCAGTCGCTCTACGGCAAGCGCCCCGTGCGCTTTAAGCCCAAGTTTTACCCCTACACCGAGCCCTCCGTCGGCGTCGATCTTCAGTGCGGCGTGTGTGAGGGTGAAGGGGAGGTGGCGGGCGCGCCCTGCGAGGCCTGCCACGGCGCGGGCTGGGTGACCATCCTCGGCGCGGGCATGGTGCATCCCAAGGTGTTCCGCGAGTTTGGTTACGACCCCAACGAGGTCTCGGGCATCGCCTTTGGCCTGGGCACCACCCGCATGGCCTCCCAGCGCGTCGGCGTGTCCAAGGTGGCCTTGCTCTACGGTCAAGACCTGCGTGTTCACACCCGCCTGCACCGGAGCGGCGTATGAAGATCTCTGTGGATGTGCTGCGGCGCTACACCGCGCTGCCTGAGTCTCTGCGCCAGGTGCGCCTGCTCCTCGACGATCTGGGCCTGGAGGTCAAGCGCCTCAACCCGGATGGGCACCTCACCTTGGAGCTGCTCGCCAACCGCGGCGACCACCACTGCTACGAGGGGATCGCGCGGGAGATCACCGGTCGCACGGGCGGGGCGCTCACGACGCCGGCGGTGGCCACGCTCACGGTCGGCGAGTCGCCTTGGCCCCTGCGCTTAGAGACGGATCTCTGCCTCGTGTACACCGCGACGCTCCTGGAGCGGGTCGGTGAAGACGCTGGGCAGCTCACCGACGCGCAGCTCGCGCCTCTGCGCGCCGCGGGCCTCGCCTCGGTCTTGGCGCCCGTGGACGCGACGAACCTCTCCAACTTAGAGCTCGGCCAGCCCACCCACGTCTTTGACGCCGACACCTTGGTCGGCGCGGTGACGATCCGCCTCTCTCGGGCCGGGGAGCGCGCCTGGCCGCTGTTCACCGCTGAGCCCGTCTCCGTGCCTGAGGGCACCCTGGTCATCGCCGATGACGTGAAGATCCTCGCCATCGCCGGGGTGATCGGCTGCGAAGAGTCCAAGACCACGGCGTCAACGCGGCGAATCCTGTTGGAGTCCGCCACCTTTGACCCGGTGAAGGTGCGCATCGCCTCCCGCGCCTTGGGCATCCACACCGACTCCACGGCGCGGTTTGAGCGTGGGTCTGACCCGGCGCGGCCCCTTGTCGGCGCGGGCCGCGTCGTCCAGCTCCTGGAGGGCACCGGCGCTTGGCGTCGTGTCGGTGAGAGCGGCCAGGTCGGCGCCTGGGTGAACCCCGAGCGGGTCGTGGGCCTGTCGGTGTCGGCGGCCGCTGGCTTCTTCGGGATGCCCCTGCCCGGCGAGCAGATCGTCGAGATCTTGGGTCGATTGGGCTACATCGCGCACCTCTCCCCCGATGACGGCGACACGGTGACGGCCTATGTGCCCACCTGGCGCCTCTGGGACGTGGAGTACGCCGACGACCTCTACGAAGACCTCGCCCGGTCCATCGGCTACAACAACACCCCCGTCGCCCTGCCCCCGGTGGACATGGGCGCCTTGCCCAGCGCGGCGGAGCTTCGCCGCCACCAGATCGACGGCCTGCTCCAGTCCTTCGGCTTCTACGAGGTCTTCACCGACGGCTTTTATGGCCGGGCGCTCATCGAGAACCTCGGCTTGCCTGACGCCCACCCCCTTCGGGCCCATGTGCAGACCGAGAACGCGCTGGACCGCGCCTACAGCCTGCTCAAGTCGAGCTGTTTTCCCCAGGCCGTCGAGCTCGTGGCGCTGAACCAGCGGGTCAAGAACGAGCAGGTCAAGGCCTATGAGTGGACCCGCACCTTTCACCCAGCGCCTCAGCATAAGCTGCCCTCCGGTCGCCTGAGCGCGCCGTGCACCGAGCGCCGGGTGCTGTGGTGCATCGCCTCGGGGACGGACCGCCCCCGCGCTTGGCTCGACAAGAGCCGCCCGGCGGACCTGTTCTTCCTCAAGGGCGTCGTCGAGGAGCTCGCCGTGGCCTTGGGGCTTGATCTCCAGCTCGGCCCGGCCGACGCTGAGGCGACCTTGGCCGACGTGCTCCACCCCGCCCGGCAGGCGAGCGTGCGGCTCAACGGCGCGGTCGTCGGCGTCGTCGGGGAGGTTCACCCCTCGGTGCTCAAGGGCTTCAAGGTGCGCAAAGGCCGCCCGGTCTACCTGGAGCTCGACGAGGACGCCTTGCTCGCCGCGCCGTCCCAGGCCGTCGTGTTTGAAGAGCCCTCAGAGCTGCACCCCATCGACCGCAGCCTCGCGTTCTCGCTGCCGCCCAAGGTCGAGGCCGGCCTGGTGAGCGAGGCCCTGCGCGCCGCCGGGCCGCCGAGCCTCATCCGCGTCAACGTCGTGGACCTCTTCGAGCACGAGGAGGCCGGCGTCGCCCTGCGCACCTTCACCTTCGCCTTGACCTTCCAGGCCACGAAGGGCCAGGCGCTCAGCGCGGACGAGGTGAACGCGGGCTGCGAGGCGATGATCGCCGCCGTGGAGTCCGGGGAGCCCGGCGCCCGAGGGGTGCGCCTGCGCCGCTGAGCCCGCTACTCCGCCACCGCCGTGATCTCCACCTCGGGCTTGTTCGTGCCGATGTTGAACTCGGCCTGCAAGGTCCAGGTCCCGGCGGTGAAGGTGTGGCGATCCGAGAGCAGGGTGATCTCCTCGACGACGCCTTGGGCGGGCACGGTCCACTCGGTGATCGCGTCGTCGCAGCCTTGCGCCAGCTCGGCCTTCACCGCGCCGTCTTGGGACACACGCCACACCTTCACCAGACACGAGTCGTTCGTGGTGAAGCTGAGGTCACCCTCGCAGGGGTTCGTCACCCGGCCCAGGCCCTTCACGATCGTCCCGGCGACGAAGGTGCCGGTGATCTCGTTGTCGCCGCCGTCTACGCCATGGGCGGTGTAGATCAGGTCCGAGCCGTCGCAGTCCGTCGGGGCCGAGTCACCGCCGCCAGAGTCGTCGCCGCCGCCGGAGTCGTCCGCGCCGGAGTCGTCGCCGCTGGTGTCGTCGGCGCCGGAGTCGTCGGGTTTGAGCACAGGGGCAGGGCACGCGAGCAGCAGGCTGAGCCAGAAGCCGATGATCATGGTTGTTGTCTCCTCGTGGTCAGCATAGCGCCCTCCCGTCGAGGGCGCGTTAGGTCAACCGCTATGAAGAAGTGGAGCTTCCCTGTCGGTGAGCTTGTCGAGCGCGCCCCCCAGCTCGGGCGCGTCGAGGGCATCGCCTTGCGCCCCAGACGCCGCGAGCCCCTGGTCTCTGTGCAGTCTTGGGATCTCGCCGCCCGGCGAATCGACCATGGCCGCCCCGGCAAACGGGAGGTCACGCTCATCCAGGCCGAGCACGTCGCCGTCGTCGGGCAGCTCCTCGGTCGCCCGGTGGACTACCTCACGCTGCGCCGCAACGTGCTCGTCTCGGGGGTGAACCTGCTGAGCCTGCTCGGGCGGCGCTTCGCCCTCGGCGGCGCCGTGCTGGAGGCCACCGGCGTGTGTGACCCCTGCGAGAGAATGGAGGAGGTGCTGGGCGAGGGGGGCCACGCGGCGATGATCGGCCACGGCGGGATCTGCGCCCAGGTGATCGAGCCCGGCCTCTTCGCCGTCGGCGACACCCTTCGCCCCGCCTGGCGCTGAGCCGTGCGCCTCGTCGTCACCGGGGCGTCGAGCTTCGTCGGCGCGTGGTTCTCCCAGATCGCCGCCCAGCGCGGCCATGAGGTCATCGGCCTCGCCTATGAGACGAGCCTCCGCCTGCCCGGCGTGCGCACCCTCCGCCTGAATCTCGGCGCCGCCGACGCCGCGGGCCAGCTCGCCGCCCTGCGCCCCGACGCCGTCGTCCACCTCGCGTGTAAGGTCATGGGCAGCGGCCCGGCGGGAGGCCCCGAGACGGCGGCGACGCGGCTCAACCGGCGCATGATGGACCAGGTCTTGGCCGTCGGCGCGCCGATCCTCTACGGGTCAAGCACCTGCGTACATTGGCCCAAAGACACGGCCTACGCCCAGAGCCGCCGCGAGGACGAGGCCCGCCTCGCCGCCTCGGGCCTGCCCTGGGCGGCCTTACGACCGTCCGCGCCCTACGGCCCGGCCCTGCCCGGCCACCAGCCCAGGCACCCCGAGAGCTTTCACAGCCTCGCCCGCTGGGTGCGTCGTGGGGTGGTCCCGGTGCCCGGCGACGGCCGCGCGCTGCGCCAGCCGATCCATGTCGAAGACTTCAGCCTGGCGGCCTTGGCGCTCATCGAGGCGGGCCTGCCCAACGAGGCGCTGGACGCGGGCGGCCCCGAGGCGCTGCCGTTCAACACGATCATCGACGTGCTGGCGAGGGCGATGGGCCGCCGCCGGGTGCAGAAGGTCCACCTGCCCCTGGGCCTGCTCGTGCGGGTCGCGCGGCGCCTGCCGGGCTTCGAGCCCGCGCTCCTCGCGGCGGCGGACTGCGACGATCCGGCCGACCCAACCCGGCTCGTTCACCTGAGCGGCGTGGCGCCCCGGCGCTTTGAGGACGGCGCACGATCGTTGGTTGGTTGACCAACCAAGACCTCGGCAGGGGCGCCGGGCGACGCGCACACCCCAACGTCACGACCAGCGCGAGCGTGGCGCGGGTCGGCGGGAGGGGCGCAGCGCGGCTACTTCTTCTTACGACCGCCCTTGGGGGCCTTCGTGGTGAGG
>JBEAVX010000040.1:0-4091 GCA_041160755.1 Pseudomonadota bacterium | reverse complement strand
TCAACGTCGCCTATCTGGTCCTCGTGACGGTCGGCTGCGGCTACGTCATGGAGGCCGCCTTGGGCGTCCCGTATGAGTGGAGCGTCGTCGGCATCGTCGTGTTCGTCTTCGGCTACACGGCGTTTGGAGGGGTGTACGCCCACGCCTTCACGAACACGATGCAGGGCGGGGTGATGTTGGCGATGAGCCTCGTCATCTTCTTCTCGGGCATCGAGCTGTGGCAGAACGGCTCAGTGATCGCGGAGCTTCAAGAGACGGGCTGGACGGCGCCGGAGTCGCTCTTGTACCGCAACCACTGGGAGGTCTGGGGGGTGCCGTTCCTCACCGGCATCGCGCTCACCACCCAGCCGCACCTGCTCACGAAGGCCCTGTATGTGAAGAACCTGCGTGAGGTCTACTTCACCATCGGCCTGGGCATCTTGACCTTCGCGCTGTTCTGCCTGGTGCTGTTCGCCGGGGTCTACGCCCGCATCACCCTGCCCGCGGGCATCCCCCAAGACGAGGTGATGGCGCAGTACCTCACCCAGGCCTTCACCTCGGCGCCCGTCGGCGCGGCCGTGGCGGTGGCGATCTTGGCGGCGGCGATGTCTACGATGGACGGCCTGCTCGTCGCCGTCTCAGCCACGGTCGCCAACGACTTTCTGCCCGGCGCCTCCCAGCACGAGGCCGAGGGTGGGGAGCGCCGCTGGTTTCATGGCGTGTGGCTCAACCGTCTCGTGCTGATCGTGCTCGCCGTCTTGACCATCGCCATCTCGATCAGCCCGCCCAAGGTCGTGCTCATCTTGGGCCAGCAGGGCGTGCTCGGCCTCGTCGCCTCCGCCGTCGGCCCCTTGCTCGCGGGCCTGTTTCTGCGGGGGCCCTTGCCCGCCAGCGCCGCCGCCGCGAGCGCTGTGGTGGCCTTGGTCGTTCACTTCACCCTGAGCATCGGCGGCTTCGTCGTGAACCCCAGCGTCTCGGCGATCTACGCCATGGCCTTGAGCATCCCCGTGGCGCTGATCGGCGCCAAGGTGATGCCGGTGAAGGTGGGGTGAGGCACGCCGCCGGGCTCAGGTGCCCGGCTCAGCGCAGGTCAACCACAGGGTGAGGCGCTGGCGGTCGTCGTCCTCGACGCCGCCGAAGGGCGGCATCGTCGGCTCGGCGCCGCCCGCGCGGTCCAGCACCCGGTCCACCTGGGCCCAGACCTCCTCCTTGGAGTCAAAATGGACCTCCTCCGGGGCGCCTTGGCGGTTCACGACGTCTGAGCCGTGGCAGGACTGGCACTCCTGGGTGATGAACCCGGCGCCGAAGTTGTCCCAGGTGAGCACCGGGGCGTCCGCGCAGGGGCCCGTGTCCTCGACGGCGGCGTCTTTGTCTTCGCCGCAGCCGACGAGGGCGAACATCAGGGCGAGGCGCGTCACAGGAGCATCCCCATGAGCGGATCAACCCCTTGGATGTGCTCGTTGGGGTCGATGTCGGCCAAGGCGAGGAGCGTGGCGCCCAGCGCCTCGGCGGAGAGGATCTGGCCGTTGTCCTCGTCGGTCTCCGCCGTGGTGGTGTCGACGGGCACGCCGTAGAACTGGCTGTCAAACGCGCCGTAGACCTGGCCGCCGCGCACGCCGGGGGCGATGACCATGGCGCTGGTGTACGGCCAGTGATCTTTGCCGTTGAAGCCGTTGAGCTGCGGGGTGCGCCCCATCTCGGAGAGCACGACCACGGCGGTCTCTTCAGCCAAAGACGCGGCCTCTTCGCCGGGCGTGGCCTCCAAGGTGAGCATGATCTGGGTGAGGCCCGAGAAGAGCTGCTCCCACAGGACGGTCTGCTGGGCGTCGTTGTCGGCGTGGGTGTCCCAGCCGGTGTCGCCGCCATAATGGGCGACGGTCGCGCAGCGGCTCACGCCCATGCTCAACGCCTCGATGGCGACGGCACCTTGGCTGGCGAGATCCCCGGCGGCGCTGAGGCTCAACAGGTACTGCATCTCCTTGAGACGCCGCGCCTGATCAAACGAGCGGTTGAGATCCGAGGTGAGCCGAATCTCGGCGGGGCTGCGTGCGCCCAGGGCCTTCGCCTCGACCCGCCGGGCCAGGTAGCGGTCCATGACGGCTTCAGCGGCGGGGTTGGGGCCGCTCACCGGCACGTCGAGGCTGCCGAACAGATCGCCGGAGACGAGGCCCTCTAGCTGGCCCGTGGTGCCGGTGCGGGCGACGGCCACGCCGAGATCGCCGGGGAACGACGGCCCGGAGAGCACGAGGTGGGGCAAGATGTAGTCGGCCTGCTTGTCGGCGCCGAGAATGGCGGGCCAGTCCGGCGCGCCCGAGGCCGTCGTGCCGGTCATGGCGATGAGCGTGCAGATCTCATGGGAGATCGAGCGCACCATCATGCCGTTCACGATGGCGATCTCGTTGGCGTAGGCCCGCATGAAGGCGTCTACGGACGGGCGGCTCCAGTGGCTCACCCAGCGGAGATCGCCGGAGCTGGCGCGCTCGGCGTCGGGCTCCATGTCCACGTTGTTGTTCGTGAACTCGCTGGCGAAGACCCGCGTGGTGTCCCAGCCACCGCCCGCGAAGACGAACAAGAACTTGAGCTTGCCGGTCACGAGGGGGTTCGCGGAGGCGCGGATTGGCATCGGCAGCCCCGCGGCGAGGAGCCCCGCGCCAGAGGCCTTGAGTAAGGATCGGCGGTTGAACATGGGCACCTCAGTAGAACAGAAGGTCAGGGTCGCGGAGCAGGACGGCGACGAGGCCGGCCCAGGCGTCTTCGGTGTCACGCTCCACCGCGTACAGATCGGCCCAGAGCTCCAGGTTCGCCGTCACCTCCTCGCCGTCGGCGTCGATGACCGTGCCGAAGATGAGGCGGTGTAAGGCCTGAATCTGGGCGACCATCGCCGCGCGGTCGGTCTCTGGGGTGACGGCGGGGTCGATGGTGAGGAGCTGGCCCTCGCCCACGGCGCCCTCGAAGTCGCGGGTGACGGCGTACCAGGCGGCGGCCTCGGCGAGACGCTCCTGCACGAGCACCAGAGTGGTGTTCGGGGCGGTGGCGCTCTTGGTGACGTTGAAGCCGTCGGCGCCGCCGGCCAAGGTGCGCAGGCCGTAGGTGTCTGTCGTCATCAGGTCAAACCCGTAGATCGACATCCGATAGCCGGTGAGCGCCTCGATCTGGCTGGCGAGCAGGGTGGGGGTGACCATCTTCTTGGGGATCGCGCCCTCGGCGTCCGTGGCCCCGGCGCGGTAGAACGGGTCATTCACCACAGACCGGATGAGCGAGCGCAGGGTCAGCTCGCCGGTCAAGAACGCCTCGCGGTGGGCGGTGAGGGTGTCTTGATCGGCCAAGGCGCTGTCGCGGCGCAAGAGGCCCTCGTAGACCTGCTCCACGGCGCACTCGACGAAGCGGTTGTCCGAGGCGAGCTGGCGGCCCAGGTCGCCCAAGGTGAAGCCGGGCTCGCCGAAGTACGACGGCGCGATGCCGGTGTACGTCCGATAGAGCAGCTCCCGCTCGGGGTGATACACCCGGGCCTCGTCGGCGTCGGTGTAGTTGTAGTAGTAGAAGCCCCAGAAGTAGCTCGCCAAGGGATCTAACGACTGGTGGCAGTTCACGCAGGCCGGGTTTGTCTGCAGCGCCTCCTCCACGGCCTCTTGGTCGAGGAGGTTGACGTTGCGGTCAAAGTCGATGGGGCGGGAGAGGTAGTCGTTGCACAAGAAGATGCGGCTCACGGCGTTGGCCCGGGCGCGGTTGGCGTTGAAGTCGGTGCTCACATAGCGCCACCACATCGCGTTCGTGCTGAGGATGCCCGCCGCCGGGCGACCGTCGTTGTACTTCGCCTTCTGCCAGCCCTCGCCGGAGTAGTCCAAGGGCCAGGCCTGGGCCAAGACCTCGTTCGCCATCGTCCAGTCGGCGGTGACGAGCGTCGTCCAGGGCAGGTCCTCCTCAGCCACGGTCGAGAGGATGCGCAGGGGCTCGTCGCCCACGGCGGCCAAGAAGGCGGCGCTGTCGGTGATGCCGTAGGAGTTCGCCGAGACGTAGTACGCCTCGGTCTGTGTGCGGTAGATCTCCGAGAAGAGCGCGCGCACCTGGCCGCCGAAGGCGGGGTCGGCCATCATCTCGTCGAGGAGCGGGTC
>JBEAVX010000210.1:0-3041 GCA_041160755.1 Pseudomonadota bacterium | reverse complement strand
CCGCCGAGTAGCCCCGCACGGGATCGTCCCGAATCTCCAGGCCCACACGCTCCAAGAGCGCCTCGGGGGCGTCGTCGCGGCCCAAGAGCCGGAGCTGGGCCCGGAGGTTCTCCCGGGCGCTCAAGTCCTCGTACACGCCCGGCGTGTAGGTGAGGAGCGCCACCCGCTCCCGCACGGCGTTGGACTCGGTGGCGACGTCATGGCCGAACACCCGGGCGCTGCCGATCGACGGCGCGAGCAGGCTCGCCAAGACCCGCAGCAAGGTGGATTTTCCGCTGCCGTTGGCCCCGGCGATGAGCAGGCGCTCGCCCCGCGCCACCCGAAGCGTCACCCGCGCGAGGGCCCAGCGACGCCCATATCGGCGGCCCAAGGCGTTCGTCTCGACGGCGGGAGGCTCCATGCGCTGCCCCGTAACCGGGATCACCTGAATCAGCCCATGCCCACCGCGCGGCCCCTTCGGCGTCACCCGCCCGACGCCAACGCCTCGGATCGTGGTAAGGATCCAGATCCACCGCCGCCAGAGGTGCCCTTGAGCGAAGCGCCGTCGCCGCCCTCCCGCGCGCTCGGTCCGCCGATCCCCGGCGAGCCGGGCATCGTGAGCCTCGTGCCGTTTGGGCTCGGCCAAGAGAAGCCCCACCACTTCCGCGAGATGTGGGAGGTGCTCTCCGAGAACTCCGACAACCTCACCTACGCCTGGAACATCCTCAACCACGGCGTCTGCGACGGCTGCTCGCTCGGCCCCCGGGGCTTACGCGACGACGTGCTGCCCGGCACCCACCTGTGTATGTCCCGGCTCAAGCTCCTGCGGAACAACACGATGGGGCCCTTCGTGGCCGCCGACGTGCTCGACATCGGCCGCCTGCGCAAGATGAACGAGCGCCAGCTCCGCAAGCTCGGCCGGGTGCCGTTCCCGATGGTCTACCGCCCCGGCGATCGGGGCTTCTCTCGGGTGAGCTGGAGCGAGGCCTTGGGCCTCATCGGTGAGCGCCTGGGCAAGGTCCCGCCGACTCGTCAGGCGTGGTTCGCCACCTCCAAAGGCATCACCAACGAGACCTACTACGCCTTCACGAAGGCCGCCCGGGCGATGGGCACGAACAACGTGGACTTCTGCGCCCGGCTCTGCCACGCGGCCACGGTCTCGGGCCTCAAGTCCACCATCGGCGTCGGCGCCCCGACCATCTCGCTCTCGGACCTCATCGGCGCCGACCTCATCCTGTTGTGGGGCACGAACCTCGCCAACAACCAGCCGGTCTCGGTGAAGTACCTCGCCGCCGCCAAGGCGCGCGGCGCCCGGGTCGTCGTCATCAACCCCACCCCCGAGAAGGGCCTTGAGGGCTACTGGATCCCGTCGAGCCCGGCCTCTGCGCTCTTCGGCACCCGCATCCAAGACGACTACGTCCCCGTTCGGGTCGGCGGCGACATCGCCTTGATGAACGCCGTGCTCAAGCTGCTCGTGTCTTGGGGCCGCGTCAACGCCAGCTTCATCCAGGCGCACACCGAGGGCTACGAGGCCCTGGTCGCCCACCTCAAGGCCTTCGAGATGGCGGACTTGGTCGCCCGCAGCGGCGTGTCCTTGGCCAAGATCGAGTGGCTGGCGACCTTGATCTCCCGGGCGCCGAACTTCGTGACGGTCTACTCCATGGGCCTCACCCAGCACCGCTTCGGCACCCAGAACGTGCAGGGTGTGGTGAACCTGCACCTGAGCCAAGGCGCCATCGGCCGGCCCAACGCCGGGATCTTGCCGATCCGGGGGCACTCCGGCGTTCAAGGCGGCGGCGAGTGTGGTGTCACCCCGACGACGCTGCCCGGCGGCTTCGCCGTCAACGAGGCCAACGCCGCCCGGTTCACCGAGCTGTGGGGCTTTGAGGTGCCGACCACCCCCGGCCTCACCACGGGCCCGATGCTAGAGGCCGCCCACGACGGCGAGATTGACTTCTTGTACAACCTCGGCGGCAACCTGCTCCAGACCATGCCCGACCCCGACTGGGTCGCCCGGGCCTTCGGTCGGGTGGCGCTGCGGGTTCACCAAGACATCGTGCTCAACCCGTCGACCTTGCTCGACCCTGGCGAGCTCCTCGTCGTGCTGCCCGCCCAGACCCGCTACGAGCAGCGCGGCGGCGGCACCTCCACCTCCACCGAGCGCCGCATCCGCTTCTCCCCGGAGATCCCCGGCCACCCCCAGGTCGGCGAGAGCCTGCCCGAGTACGAGATCCCCGTGCGCATCGTCTGCGCCGCCCGCCCCGACCGCGCCTCAGCCTTCGAGTGGTCCGACAGCGCCGACATCCGCGACGAGATGGGCCAGGTGATGCCGGTCTACGCGGGCATTGAGAACCTGCGGGAAGAGGGCGACTGGATTCAGTGGGGCGGCCCCCAGCTCTGCGTCAACGGCGACTTCTCGGGCATGCCCAACGGCCTCGCGCGGTTCACGGCTCTGGAGCCCCCGGGCTCGGAGGTTCCTGAGGGCTGGTTCATCCTCACCAGCCGCCGGGGCAAACAGTTCAACAGCATCGTCTTCGAGGAGCAAGACCGGGTTCAAGGCGGACAATCCCGCGATGAGCTGTTCATGTGCCCTGAAGACGCCCAGCGCCTCGGCGCCAAGCAGGGGGATCGCCTGCGCCTCAAGAACGCCCACGGCGAGTTTGTGGGCACCTTACGCCTCAGCCCCATCGTTCAGGGCACCGTGCAGGCCTACTGGCCCGAGACCAACCAGCTGCTGCCACGGCGCTGGGACCCGATCTCCTTTGAGCCGGATTACAACGCCCCGGTCTCGATCGAGCGGGCATGACCGGATCATAGCAGGCCAAAAACTGACCGGCCCCCCAGAGCCCGCCCTGGCTCCGCTCCGCTGAGGAGTTAAAGGGCGCGGCATCGCCAACCTCCCATCCTTTTCAACCCTTCAGAAACCTCTCTCGGAGAGATCATGGTCAACAAGGTCATCCTCATCGGCAACCTCGGCGCAGACCCCGAGCTGCGCACCACCGGCAGCGGCATGGCCGTCGTCACCCTTCGCCTCGCCACCACCGACAAACGGAAGGGCCAAG
>JBEAVX010000818.1:0-2655 GCA_041160755.1 Pseudomonadota bacterium | reverse complement strand
CGCCTTTCGCCGCCCCCTCACCCAAGACGACCTCGACCGTTACCTCACCCTCTGGGAGTCCGTGGCGCGTGAGGACGGCTTCGACGCCGGGGCCAGGTGGGTGATCACGGCGATGTTGCAGTCGCCGCACTTCTTGTACCGCATGGAGCTGGGCGCCAAAGGCGGCGACGGCCTGTACCACCTCACCGGCTGGGAGCGGGCCACGGCGCTCTCGTACCTGTTCTGGGGCACCACGCCCGATGATGAGCTCCTCGACGCCGCCGCGTCCGGGGCCTTAGACACCGACTCGGGCCTCCGCGCCCAGGCCGACCGCCTCGCCGCCGACCCCCGCGCTGAAGAGGTCATCGCCGCGTTCTTCGAGGACTGGCTCGACCTCGACCGCCTGCCCATCGTGAGCCGCGACACCACGGAGTACCCCGAGCTGACCACGACGGTGCGGGAGCAGATGGCCGGGGAGACGCGGCGGCTGGTGAACGACCTCGCCGCGAGCGGCGCGACGATCTCGGAGCTGCTCTTGGCCCGACACAGCTACATGACGGACAGCCTCGCGGCCTACTACGGCGTGAGCCCCGGGACGGGTGAGGCCGACGCCGAGGGCTTCCGCCGGGTGAGCCTCGACGGCGTGCAGTACGGCGGCCTGCTGAGCCAAGGCTCGGTGCTCACCACCTGGGCGCTCTCGGCGAGCTCAAGCCCCGTGCACCGTGGCCTGCTCGTCCGCGAGCACCTGCTCTGCCAAGACCTGCCGCCGCCGCCGTCCAACCTCAACACCTCGCCGCCGCCCGTAGACCCGACGCTCTCCACCCGCGAGCGGTACGCCACCCACGCCACGGAGCCCGTCTGCCAGTCGTGCCACCGCCTCATCGACCCCATCGGCTTCGGCTTTGAGGCGTATGACGGCGTCGGGCGCTGGCGGTCGATGGACGGTGAGCACCCCGTCGACGCCACGGGCTGGATCGAGGGCTCCCAGGCGAGCGACGGCGAGTTTGACGGCCTGATGGAGCTCTCGGCCCTGCTCGCCGCGAGCCCCGACGTGCAGCGCTGCTACAGCCGGGTCTGGTTCAGCTACGCCGCGGGCCTCTATGAGGACGCCGGCCTCACCTGCGACGCCGACGCCGCCGCCGACTCCTTCGCCCCAGGCGCGCTGCCGCTCACCGGCCCCCAAGCGGCGCTCTTGGGGAGCCAACACCTCGCCGTGCGCGCCGGTGAGGCCACGACCGAGCTCGACACCCCCGCCTTGGGCGACCGCCTGCCCCTGGATGAGCTGCCCCAAGACACCGGCGACTGGGGCGAGGCCAGCTCCAGCGAAGGCAACGTCGACTTTGAGATCGTCATCAACTCCGACTGGACCTCGGGTTACTGCGCGGATCTGTTCGTCACCAACAACACAGAGCTGCGCGTCACCTGGGAGGTGCGCACCCGGCTCTCGGGCACGCCGTACACCGTCTGGAGCAGCCAGTACAGCGAAGAGGCCGACGGCACCGACGTGTTCATCGGCGAGAGCTGGAACAACACCTTAGACCCGGGCGGCTCCACCCAGGCGGGGTTCTGCGCGAACCGCTGAGGGGCCGCGGGCGAGGCCCACGCGCCGCCTCAGTGCTCCTCGAAGCGGACCTCGTCGTCTTCGCCCTCGTCAAAGGCCCCGGCGGCGTCGAGCTGGGCGAGGCCGCTGGGGAGGCCGCTCTGCAGGCCTCCGTCGCCATCAGCGTCAGACGCGAGGCCCAAGAAGAACGAGTGGTACTCGGAGTGGGCGTTCGTCGGGTCGAGCTTCACGCTCTTGGCGAAGTGCGCCTTGGCCTCGGCGAGGGTGCGGCGCCACACGTCCGGGTCGCCGAAGAGCAGCTCGTCGCTGTCCGCGAGCTGGCGCAGGATCTCCGCGAGCTGGCCGTGGGCGACGGAGAGGATCTCGTGCTCGGCCAAGGTCTCTAACCAGCGGCCGCCGCGCTCCAAGATGCTCAGCGCCTCGCGGGTCTCGACCTCGGCGTCCTCGACCCGGCCCGCGTCGAGGTGAATGCGCCCGAGCTCAAGGCGCGGCTCGGCGAGGCGGGGCTCGCGGCGGAGCACCTCACGCAGCAGATCCCGGGCCTTGTCCAGCTCACCGCGATCTTTGAGCGTCACGGCGGCCATGAACAGCTCGGGCAGGCCCTTGAGCTCCTCGTCGTCTTGGGGGATGTCGGACATCGCGGGCGGCTCCAGCGCGGGGGGAGGGTCGCCGTATCCTCAGACCTCGTCGTCGTCCACCAAGGCGTCGAGGCCCTCGGCGACCTCCAGGTGCCAGCGGGCGCGCGCGGACTCGCCGACCCGCTCCAAGAGCCGGGACATCAGGCGGTGGTGGGTCGCCTCCATCGGGCACAGGCCGATGGCCGTGGAGAAGGCCTGGCGGGCCAGGGGCAGGTCGTCGGTGGCGACGGCGCAGACGCCGAGCTTGGCCCAGGCCGGGGCGAAGCTCGGCTCGCGGGCGACGATCTCCTCGAACCGAGGCCGGGCGGCGGCGAACCCCCCTTGGTCCATCAGCGCCACGCCCTCGCGCAAGAGCTGAACCAGCTCGTCAAAACGGCCGTGCGCGGTGGGATCATCGTGGTAGGCCGTGATGTCAAACCACATCGGCCGAAGCCGCTCACAGCGCGCGCAGCGGGCCTCCATTCGCTCAAACATACG
>JBEAVX010000201.1:0-3875 GCA_041160755.1 Pseudomonadota bacterium | reverse complement strand
AGCCCGTGTGAACAAAGGGCTCGCCGTAGAGCTCGGCGAGGTTGACCGACTGGAAGTCTCCCGGCGTCACAAACACCCGGGGATCGACGGCGTTGTGCTCCATGAGCTGCAGGTTCATCCGGGGATCCCGCAGGATCAGCGCCCGAGGGTCGGAGAGCGAGGCCCGAAACACGAGCCAGTGGGGCAGGATCAGCAGGATCCCCGCCGCCGACGCGATGAGGCCGTTCTTGAGCAGGCTCGGCGGCACAAACGACCGCCAACCCTCCCGGCGGGCCACGCTCAGCCGCCACACCAGGGCCGCGCTGAGCACCAAGGCCGCTGAGCACAGCCCATAATAAAACGTCGTGACCGAGGTGATTCCTTGCAGAAGCCCCAAGAACAGCCAGTCCCGGCGCTCGCCGGTGCGGAAGGCCCGGGCGGCCATCCACAAGGTGAACGCGAGCCACTGCGTCGCGCAGACCTCGCTGATGCCGTTGGCCAGCTCACAGAGCAGAAACGGCGTCGAGGCGTAGGCCAGGCCCGCGATGACCGTGTGGGGTCCGTCGCCGCCAAGCTCCGCCGCCAAGCGCCGGGCTGCGAAGCCGGAGAGGGCCACCCGCATCAGCAAGGTGAGGTTGTACGCGGCCGCCGGGCCGAAGATCAGCGTGATCGGCAGCGCCGCCAGGGCGCCCGGCGTGTCGATGAAGTACAGAACGCCGCCATCGGGGCCGCCGACGAGGGTGGTGTGGTAGGGGAGCTCCCCCCGCGCGAGCTGCTCGGCGACGAACCAATAGCCCCAGGCGTGGTTCCACACGTCGATGCGGGGGTCGCCGATGAGCGCGGTGAACGGCGTGAACGACGTCGGCGCGAGGAGCAGCACCGCGAACAGGAGCCACAGGCCCAGCTCCCAGGCCAAGGCGCGGCGGGGGCTCATCGTGGCGGCCCAGGGGGTCCCGGGGGCGGTCCCGGTGGGCCCGGCTGTCCCGGCTGCCCCGGCTGTCCCGGTTGTCCCGGCGGTCCTTGTCCTGGCTGCCCTGGCTGCCCCGGCGGCATCGGCCCACCGGCGGGTCGGCTCGGCCCGGCGACGGCGACCCGAGGCGGCTTGGGGCCGATGTTCGCGGCGGTGAGGCCCAGCAGCTCCGGCCGCTCCCGCAAGGCGTCGGTGATCGCCCAGGCCATCACCTGGGCGCCGCGCACGCTGGGGTGCATGTTGTCGATGAACAGCCCCGCAGGGTCACCCTCGGCGGCGGCGAAGGCCTCAAACATCGGCACCCGCAGCACGCCGTTGTCCTCCGCCCACTCGGCCTGGGCCGCGCGGTACGGCGTCCAAGGCAAGACCTGGCCGTCGGTGGGCTTGGGCATCGGCACGTTCCACACGCCCACGTCCCACTCCTGGGCCAAGGGCGCGAGCATGATCTTCGCCCCCCGGGACTCGGCCTCGGCCTTGATCTCGCCGAGGTTCTGGAGGTAGTCGCCGAGCGGCACACGGCTGAGATCAATCACCGTGTCGAGCTTCTCCAGGGCCACGGCGGCGTTGGCCCCGGTGGGGATGCCGGGCATGAGCACCCGGCCCGTCTCTTGATTGAGGGTGGCCTGGTGCCGGGCCCAGGGCATGTACACCGCGCAGTACAGTCGTGAGCTGTGCAGCGCGCGGCGCAGGGCCGTGGCCTCGGGGTCGGCCAAGGCCAGGGCCGCCGAGTCTTGGAAGGCGTCGATGTTGCAGTCGGAGAAGATGTTGTGAACGACCAGCAGATCGGGCTCATAGGCCCAGCCGATGTCCTCCAGCAGACGGAGGGTCTGCTCGGTGGAGTAGCCGGGCACGCCCAGATTCACCACAGACACCCGGGCGCCGACGAGGTGTTTGTTGAGCTCGGCCTCAAGCTGCTCGGCGTAGGTCATGCCGTCGGGCTGGCCCCAGCCGTACACGCTGGAGTCGCCGGTGACGAGGATGCGGCGCTCGTCGGCGGCCTTCTTGTCCGTGGGCAGGAGCTTTGTGCGTAATCCGACGTCGTTCACCCGGGTCACCCCGGCGGGGGACTCGAACAGTCGGCCGGGCTCCAGCTTCCAGAGCAGCCGGGGGTCGCCGATCATCTGCTCCCAGCCGCTCGCGTCGGGCACGATGGCCGCGCAGGGCTCGGCGTTGATGGCCCGGGCGCCCAGCTCGCCGCCGGTGAGCAGGGCCAGGGCCGGCACCACGGCGAACAGCGCACGTTTGCCCGGGCTCATCGCGGCGTTCCAGCGGGCGCCGTGGGCGGCGGCATCGGCGGGCGTTTGTTGTTCGGCGGCGGCCCCGGCGGGCCACCCCCAGCGCCGGGCGGGCCTCCTGGCGGCCCCATCGGCTGACCGGCCCCGGCGCCAGGGCGCAGGAGCTTCACGGCCACGCCGCCCACGTCACCCTCGACCAACACCGGCTTGTCGGCTTTGCCAAAGCCGCCGGAGCCGCTCGCGGACTTGTAGTCGTCCTTCTGTCCGCCGCTGCCATCATCCAGAGCGGCCATGATCAGCACCGAGCCCCCGGACGGCACCTGCACCGAGAAGCTCTGGGTGGCCTCGCCGCTGGGGGTCAACTTCACCTCGGCCACCGGCGAGCGGCCCGGCGCGAGCATCCCCGACTGGGGGTCGGCGTCGGCGGCGTCAAACACGGTGATGTACAGGGCCCGGCCCTTGAGCTCCCCCTCGCTCGCGGTGACCACGCCGGAGACCGTGGCCAAGGTCATCGGCGGGGTGTTGTCTGTGTTGGGGGCGGCCGTGGGCCTCGCGCAGCGCACGCCGACGGCGGAGCCCATCACGAGGTCGTGGAAGCGGTTGGAGACGCGCATGTTGGTGCTGAACGTGTTCCAGCCGCCGCCGCGCAAGGCGTGGGTGACGCCGCTCGCCGGGCCGCCGGGGTCTACCCGGTCGGGGCCATACACGCCGGGCTGCCAGAAGTCGGCGGTGTACTCCCAGACGTTGCCGCTCAGGTGCAGGTGGCCATAGGGCCCGGCGCCCTCGGGTGAGGAGTCCACGGGCAGAGTGTCCGAGACGCAGAGGGCGGGCATGCCCTTCTCGGTGGAGTTGTGGTTGGCGAGCGCGCAGGTCGGCGGATCGGCGCCCCAGGGGTAGGGGCGCAGGTCTTCAGGGTCACAGCTCCCGCTGAACTCCCCCAGCTCACAGCCGCCGCGCGCGGCCTTCTCCCACTGCGCCTCGGTGGGGAGCGTCTTGCCTCTGGACTCACAGACGGCCTTGGCCTCGTCAAAGGTGAGGCCCTCGGCGGGGTGGGCCTCGCGGCCGGCCTCGACGGCGCCGGCGGGGGTGACGCTGCGCACGTCGGGGCTCTGGGGCGCGCGGCCGTTGAGCCAGGCGGCGAAGTCCTGGGCGCTCAGCTCCAGACGGTCGAGGCAGTAGCCGCTCAGGGTGACGGCGTGGAGGGGGCCCTCGTCGCGCCCGGCGTGGTCCGACGCGCTGCCCATCAAGAACGGGCCGGGGCGCACCCAGCGCTCGGTGGCCGGGGTGACGGCGGGGTCGGCGTCGTCACAGTCGGCGCGCTCGGCGGGGGTGTTCGGGCACAACACGGCGCTCACGAAGCCGTCGCCGTCGGCGTCGGGGCAGCTCGCCGCGTCCGTCAGGGTGGGCACCTTCACCGCGAGGTCCGCGCGCCACGAGGTGCTCAGGTCCTCGGCCTGGGAGGCGCCCATGGGCCCCCCGGGGGCGAGGCCGGGCTGGGGACCGGCGCCGGGTCCAGCGGCGCCGCCCGAGGGGAGAGGCGGCGCGGGGTCGTTGACGGGGGCCTCGGGCTCGGTCGCGCAGGCGAGGAGCACGAGGAGGGGCAGAGGATGGAGCGTCCAGCTCAGGTTTCGCATGGCGTTAGGCTACCACGCGCCGCGCCTCGGGATAGCTGGGCGTGTGCTGCTGGACCC
>JBEAVX010000771.1:0-3211 GCA_041160755.1 Pseudomonadota bacterium | reverse complement strand
GTCGTCTACGTGCTCCGCAGCCGCTCGCTGCTCGACTACCTCGCCTTAAACGAGGTGCTGCGCCGCCGCCGTCTGCCGCTCGCCGAGTACAGCATGGCGATCTCGATGACGCCGTGGATGCCCTTCTGGGAGGGCCTGCGCCTCATTCGGGACAAGCTCAAGTGGATCGTCCGCCACGGCCGCCCGCCGAGCCCCATCGACGTGGGTTACCTCGGGCGCACGATCGCCTCGGGCAAGAACGCGGCGGTGTTCTTGCGCCCCCGGATTCGTTGGCGCGACTTCTTCTCGCCCCCGGCCTGGCCCGACCCGACGCCTACCCTGCTCGACGCCCAGCGCGAGTCCGCCCGGCCCGTGCGCCTGGTGCCCGTGGTGGTGCTCTGGCGCCGCCGCCCGGAGCAGGCCGGGAGCCTCACCCTCAAGGCGCTCATCGGCGCTGAAGACGAGGGCCGCTCGTTGTGGAAGCTCCTCGGCGTCGCCACCGGCGTGCGTGAGGCCCGGGTGCAGATCGGCGAGCCGGTGAACCTGCAAGAGTACCAGTCCCGGACGGCTGAGCTGCCCCCGGCGACCCAAGCCCGCCAGCTCCGCGTGTTGCTTCGACGATTTTTATGGAGAGAGGCCCAGCTCGTCCGAGGCCCGGCCATCCGCTCCCCCCGGGTGACCCGCCGCCGGGTGCTCACGAGCCCCCGGGTGACCCGCCTCATCGAGCAAGAGGCCCTGGCGACCCGCCGCCCGATCTCCGCCGTGCAGACCGAGGTGCTCAAGGTCTACGACCGCATGGCGGCGCGCTTCTCTTACACGGTCGTCCGCCTCGCCCGGCGCCCGGCGGTGTGGCTGTTCAGCCGCGTCTACGACGGCTTCGACGTGCCCAACGAGGACATCGAGCGGGTGCGCGCGGCGATGCGCGGCGGCGTCTGTGTGCTCGTGCCCTGCCACAAGAGCCACGTCGACTACATCGTGCTCTCTACGGTCCTTCACGAGAACGACCTCGTGATGCCCCACGTCATCGCCGGGGACAACCTCAGCTTCTTCCCCTTGGGCTGGCTGCTTCGGCGCTTCGGCGCGGTGTTCATCAAGCGCAGCTTCACCGGCGAGCGCGTCTTCCCGACGGTGTTTCAGTCCTACCTCACCACCCTGTTCCGCGATGGGCAGACGGTGGAGTTCTTCATCGAGGGCGGCCGCTCCCGCACGGGCAAGCTCTTGCCGCCCAAGCTCGGCGTGCTGGGCGCCACGGTGGACGCCGGCCTAGAGGCCCGCTTGGGCCGCACCTTGGGCGAGGTGACCTACCTCCCCGTGGCGATCACCTATGAGCAGCTCGCTGAAGAGGGCCCCTACGCCCGGGAGCTCTCCGGCGCCGGGAAACGCCCGGAGTCCGCCGCCGATCTCTTCCGCGCGCTCAAGGTGCTGGGCCGCCGCCAAGGCCGGGTTCACCTGCGCATCGGCGAGCCCCTGCCGCTCTCGGGCTTCCTCACCGAGCAAGGTGAGCCCTGGGAAGACCTGGGCCGCGAGCGCCGCCGCGAGGCCCTGCGGGTGCTCGGCGAGCGCCTGATGCACCGCATCAACACCAAGCTCGTCGTGACGCCGACGGCCTTGGTGAGCATGGCGCTCCTCGCCCAGCGCCGCCCGGCCTTGCCCCTGACCGAGCTTCACGACCGCGTGGCGCGGCTGCACCACCTGCTCGTCGCCGCCGGGGCCGAGCCTTCAGGCCGCCTCGCCTCCTTCGACCGCGCCCGGGACGAGGCCCTCACCCAGCTCCGCCAGAAGGGGCTCATCGAGGTCATCGACGGCCCCGAGCCCGTGCTGCGCCTGATCCCCGAGCGCCGGGTGATCCTGGACGTGTACAAGAACGGCGCCGTTCACTTCTTGGTGCCCGCGAGCCTGCTCGCCGCCGAGCTGCGCGCGTTGAGGGCCGACCGCTTCACCGCCGCGTCCCTGCGCGACTCCTTGCGCCTCCAGCTCTTCTTGCTGCGCTACGAGCTGATCACCGACCCCGCCGCCGACGAGCGCACCTTAGAGGCCGAGGGCCTGCGCCTGCTCACCGAGGCCGGGGCCATCGCCCCCGACCCCGACGCCGGCGAAGGCGCCTACGTCGTCGTCTCCCCCGAGCGTGTGGGCGAGCTCGCCGAGCTGACGCACCCGCTCCTGGAGAGCCTCTACCTCACGGCCCGGGCGCTCTTGCGCCTCGACGGCCGCGACCTCGACGAGCGGGCTCTGGAGCGAGAGGTCTTGAAGATCGGCCGCCAGTACCTCGCCGTTCAAGACGTGCGCCGCCCCGAGGCCGTGTCCGCGGCGAACATCAAGAACGGCCTCAAGGCCTACGCAGAGGACGGCGTCTTGCGCTTCCGCCACGGCGGCGGGCTGTCGGTGAACCCCGAGGCCGCCCAGCGCAGCGTCGAGGAGCTCCGCCGCCTGATGGCCCTGCCCCCGGCGGGCCTCGACGCCCTGACCGCCTGAGCCGTGGCCTCCCCCACGCGCAGGCTCGACCGCCTCTTCGGCCAGCGCCCCGGCCCCCGCCTCACCCGCGCCCGGCGCCTGTTGTGGGTGGCCCTGCCCCTGAACCTGCTCGGCCTGGTGAGCTGCGCCTCGGTGATCGGCGTCTTCTTCACCCTGGCGGCCTGGCAGATCACCCGCGAGGACCTGGAGCGTGTCGAGCGCGGCGAGCTTGAGCCCGACGCCGCCCCGGGCATCTCCCGGCTGCATGACGTGGCGACGGCGGGGCTTCTGTGGTGTGTGTTTACGTTCGTACTGCAGATCGTGCTGCTGCAGTCGGGGGTGGTCGCGCGGGTGTTGGGGGGGTGAGGGCGGTCGGCGCGTCGGTTAAGCGGTGAAGGTTCACCGGGAGCGCCCATGCCGGAGACCCTGCTCATCATCGCCCCCAAGAGCGCCACGGCGCTGATCGCCCTGCTGCTGCGCCGCCTGGAGCCGCGCCTGGGGGCCGAGTGGACGATCGAGCACCACACGCTCGGCGTGTTCATTGACGAGCGCCAGAACAAAGGGGACACCGAGCGCCTCCGGCGGCGGCTGCGGCGGAAGGACCGGCCCCTGCCCCTGGTGATCCAGACCGAGCAGGGCCTCACCGACTTTCGACTGTTGGGCGCCCCTCCCACGATCCCGACGCCCCTCGACCGCGCGTACCGCGACGCCGGGATCCCGTTCAGCCTGTTTGAGCTGCTCACCCTCGACCGTCCTGACCAGCCCAGCGTCTACATGAACA
>JBEAVX010000734.1:0-3769 GCA_041160755.1 Pseudomonadota bacterium | reverse complement strand
CGGCGGAGCTTGTCGATCTCGGCGAGGGTGTCCTCTTTTTTGCCGATCTTGCGGTAGGCCTGGATGATCTCGTTCTGGTAATCCGGCGCGCCAGGGGCGTTGGGATCCTCAGCGATCAGGCGGCGGTAGGTGAGGACCGCCTCCTCCAATTTCCCCTGCTCGACATACGTTCGGGCGAGGCGCCCCAAGAGGTCGCTGATCAGGGCCTCTTCACCGAGGCTCTTGAAATAGACGATGGCCTCGTCCAGCGCCCCCGCGTCGGCAAAAAAGCGCACGAGGTCCACCAAGGCCTCGTCTCGCAGCGCCGTCGTCTCACCCCCGCCGCTCAGGCTGACGACACGTTTCATGCCGTCGATGGCTTTGCGGTGCTCGCCGATGTTGTAGTCACACCACGCGAGCTTGTAGATGGCGAAGGGGGTGAGCGGGTGTTCGGGCCAGGCCAGCACCTTGCTGTACGCGAGCGCGGCTTTGTGTGGGTTCCCGGCGTTGAAGTAGTGCTCACCGAGCAGCACGTAGGCGTCTGGGGCGTGGGGTGAGCTGGGGTAAGTCTTCACCAGCGCCGTGAGACGCGTGAGCGTGCCTTCGACCTCCCCCAGCGCGAGGTGTGTGATTCCCAAGAGGTACAGCGCCTCGTCGGCGCGGGCGTAGTCGGGGTGGCGCTGGAGCAGCTCCTCACAGAGGCGCACGCTCTGACGTTGCCAGCGCCGAGACTCGGCGTGGTCGGGGTTGAGCTCGCTGGGCTCACAGCCGGGGGAGCGCTCGCAGGCGGCTTGGGCCTCGTCAAACGTCGTCATCTCGACGTCGAGCCAATAACGGCTCTCCTCTAAGGTCAGCTCCGCGAGGCGTAAGGTGAGATCTGCCCGGGTCTCTGCGGGGAGGTCCGCCGACTGAAGGAGCTGCTTGGCGAACGCCATCTCTTTGAGGTGCGCCTCTCGCGCCTGGGCCTGGAGGGCCTCGTGCGCGGCGCCTTCTCCGACGTCCTCGGGGCGGAGCACCCGGCGCTCCTCCCGCGCCGCCCGGTCGTCTTGGGCGAAGGCGCTTGGGGTCTGTGAGCACAGCACAAAGAGGGCGAACAAGACGGCGCGGGGGCGGCTCATGGGGGCTCCTGAGGGTTGGGCAGAGCGCGGCCCGAGAGCGGTGAGGCTCCACGGAGTCTGTGTGGGCTCTGGGGTGCGCGAGCGGGTTCAAGAGCGCCGACGACGAGGCGCCCTTGACGCGGACTTGACACGAACTCCCCGGAGAGGTTCCCGACGGCGTCTGGCCTCAAGGAATAAAAAACGGCCCCCAGGATCCCTGGAGGCCGTCTCTTGTTGGGCGCTCAGCCGCGCAGCGTCACTGCGGCGCGGGGGCCGGGGCCGGAGGCGTCTCAGGCGCGGGGGCCGGAGCCGGCGCCGGAGCGCCGCCCGCGTCACCACACATCGGGATGAGCTCGGCGAGGGTGGGCTCCATGGAGTCGATGAAGGTGATCATGTCACCGGCCATCGAGAACTCCTCGGAGGTGATCACCGTCTCGGCCTGCTCGACGACCATCTTGAAGTCCTCCAACATGCCCATCTCGGCGACGGCGGGGCACGAGGCGGCGGTGAGCTTCTGGTTGAAGCCCGCGACGCGCTTCTTGAGCTCCTCAAGCTGGGCCATCTGGGCCTTCTTGCGATCCTCAGCGGCCTTGGCCTTGGCGGCGGCCTCGGCGACGCGCTTGTCCTCCTCGATCTGGGACTGCTTGACGCGCTCCATGCGGGCGAAGACCTCGTGGTTGGGGCCGATCTTGCCCTCGTTCACGGTCTTGTACTGCTCCAGCATCTTGAGCGCGGCTTTGTAGTCCTTCGTGTACTTCTCGTGCAGCGTGGCGGCGTTGAAGTAGACGAGGTCGTTCGTGGGGTCAAGCGCCATGATGCGCTCGTAGACCTTGTTCGACTCCTCCAGCTCCTTCGTGCCACGAAGCGCGACGGCGAGGCCCAAGAGCGCGTCGACGTTCTCGGGGTTCGACGTGCTCACCGCGGAGAAGCAGGTCTTGGCCTGGACGTAGTCGCCGGAGTTCAGCGCGACGTAGCCCAGGTTGAGGTTGGCCTCGACGTGGTCGGCGTCGAGCCGAATGGCGGTCTTGAAGGCGTCAATCGCGGCGGGGAGGTTGCCCTGCTGCAGGTAGGTGACGCCGATGTTGTTGTAGATGCCCGGGTCGCCCTCGTTCAGCGTCTTCGCCTTCTCGGCGCAGAGCTGGCTCATGGCGAGCTCACCCTTGTCGAAGTACGCGCGAGAGAGGTTGCGGTAGGCCGCGACGTCCTCGGGGTTCTTCTGCAAGACGGACTGGGCCTCGGCGATGGCGTCGTCAAACCGGCCCGCGCGGTTGTACGTCTCCGCGAGGCTGTTCTTGATCTCCAAGTCGTCGGGCTTGGCCTCTAAGTACGTCTTGTAGAGGGTGATCGCCTCGTCGTAGCGCTTGTCGGCGCCGAGGATGGTGGCGAGGTTCACCAGCGCGCTCGTGTAGTCGGCCTTGGTGGCCAGGGCGGCGCGATAGTGCTTCTCGGCGTTGGCCTTGTTGCCCAGGCGCTCCGCCGTCCAGCCAGCGTTGTACTGGACCTTGGCGTTGTTCGGGTCCAAGGTCGTGGCCCGCTCAAAGTCGGTGTACGCGCCTTGGTAGTCCGGCGTCGCCGCCTGGAGCTTGGTGACGCCCCGCTTCGCGAAGAAGAGGGGATCGGTGATGGTGCTCTCGTCCACGGTGACCTCAGGCTCGACCTTTTTGGGGCCACAGCCGGGGGTGACGGTCACGCCGATGATGAGCGCGAGGACAGTGCTGATAGAACGAAGGGTCATTGGGGGGCTCCTCGACGCTCGGCTCAGAGATCGGTCTCGAAGGTGGTGGACTTCTGCGCGGCGGAGATGTACGCCGGCTTGAGGAGCTCTTCCTCAAGGCCAGGGTAGTCATCGGGGCGAAGCTCACCGAGCCTGCGGGTCGCGAACGCGGTGTTGTCGTTGTAGAGGTTCAGCTCGTAAGACTTGGTCAGCGCCGTGTCGTAGGCGGCGACGGCCTTCTCGGTCTGGGGATAGGCCTTGTCCTCCAAGGTCATCGTGTAGAGCTCACGCTGATCCTCGGTGAGGTAAGAAGGCACATAAGACTTGAGCAGGGACTGCCCAAAGTTCTCATAGGCCTGTCCGAGGCGGACGAGGGCGGCGAGACCCCACTCACCAGCGCCGGTGTTGATGATGTCGGCGTAGGTGGCCTCGATGGCCTGCAGTGCCTTGGCCTTCTTGAACAGCGAGTCGGTGAGCGCCTTGTCTTCCTGAGCGCGGGAGACCTTGGACTTGGGCCCGCTGATCTCAAGGGCGGAGAACTCGTTGAACTGCTTCTCAGCGAGGACAAACATCATCTCAGCGACGAACTCGACGCCGGAGGTGAAGGCGGTGCCGGAGGCCTTCGCCTTCTTGAACCACTCGACGGACTCTTGGTAGTGCTTCTCGGCCTTGGGGCCTTGGCCCTGGGCGACGAGGCACTTGCCGTAGCGGAGGCGGGCGTAGATGAGGAGGTCGGGGGAGATGCCCGAGGTGTCCTTCTGGGAGTAGAAGTGAAGGTAGGTGGCGGCGGCCTGGTCCCACTTCTGAGCGTCCTCGAAGATCTTGGCGATGTCGAGGCGGACCTGCTGGACGTTGTCTTTGGTGGGGTAGGCGGCGATGTACTGGCGGAAGTTGTTGACCGCCTTGTCGGACTCGCCGAGGGCGCGGCGGAAGAGGGCCGCGGAGTAGATGGCGTCGGAGGCGTTGGCGTGGTCCTTGT
>JBEAVX010000732.1:0-4881 GCA_041160755.1 Pseudomonadota bacterium | reverse complement strand
CTTCAGCGTAGATGAGGATCTCGGCGCCGACGCCCTCCGCGCGGGGGCGCGGCGGGGCCTCCTCGGCGGGCTCCGCCTCAGGCGCCTCGGGGTCTTGGGCCCGGGCGGACTGGGCGGTGAAGAGGCCCAAGGCGGCGAGGGCCCGGGGGCCGACGAGGGCCTTCGCCGCGCCGATGAAGGGCCCAAACAAGGCGGAGAGCAGGTCGTCGCGGTGGTTTCGTTCGCCCGCGGGCAGGCCGAAGGCGACCGGCGGGGAGTCGGCGAGCACAAGGCTCCCGGCGAGGCGATCCCAGCAGGCGAGCCAGGTGCCGAGGTTCTTGTCGACGTGCTCCGGCGCCGCGCTGTGGTGAAGCTGGTGCTGGGCGGGGCTCAGCAGCCAGCCCTCGACGGCGGGCGGGAACCTCACCCACAGCTCCGAGTGCCGCAGGTTGCCGGTCAACACGTTCAAGGCGAGGCCCAAGGCGGGCACCCCCACGAGCGTCAACGCCTCGGCTTGGCCGCGGGTGAGCCAGAAGAACAGCCCCGCCACCGCGCCGGTGGTGATCGCCCCGCGCAGGTCGTAGATCAACGACTCGACGGGGTGAACGCGGTGAAAGGTGAGGGGGCTCAGGCGCTCGGCGGAGTGGTGAACCTGGTGAAACGCCCACAAGAGCGGGATCTTGTGCATCAGCCAGTGGGCGGCGAAGCGGCTGGCGTCCCAGGCGATGAACAAGGTGAGGCTGTAGAGGACGGCCAACAGGGCAGGGGAGAGGGGCAGCGGCGTCGGGGCGCCGAAGGTGTGATCGAGGCGCAGCACGATCCAGGCCGCGACGGCGAAGGCGCCGCCGACGGACGCCGCGCCGCGCAGGCCACGGAGGAGCTGTCGGGCGAGGAGGAGCTGCACATCCAGGCGGGTCGAGGGGTGCCGGGCGAGGGCCTGGAGATGGCGCCACGACACGCTCCAAGGCTGGCGCCGGGTGAGCCACGCCGCGACGAGGGCCGTGAGCACGAGCCCAGGCCAGAACGTGCGGCTCCCCGCGTCGAGGAACGGCGCGAGGAGCAGGCTCGCCAGGGGCTCAAGCGTCGGCGTGGCCAAACCGTGCCTCGATCAGTCGTTGTCGCCAGCGGCCTCGGCGGGGATCTGCAGGGCCAGCAGCGTCGCGACGTCGCCCTTGAGCAGGTCGGTGACGACCTTCACCGCGTCGTGGGCGGCGAGGACCTTCTCGGGCTCGTTCGCCAGGAGCTCGGCCAGGGGGGTGTCGCCGAGGGCCGCGACGGCGGCGTCGGCGTCGTTGAGCCCGGCGATCACCGCGTCGTTCACGTCCCCGTGGCCCAGCTCAATGAGCAGGTCATCGACCCCGGCGCCGTCTTGGCCGGTGTACAAGGCGCGAAACCCGGCGAGGTTCGCGGCGATGGCCGGGCCGCCGAAGCCGCTCGGCAGGTGCTCGACGTCGTCGGGGCAGATCGTCTCGCCGCAGTCCCGCAGGCCCAGCGGCGTGGCGAGCTTCTTGTCTTTGGTGCGGATCTCAAGGTAGAAGAGCGCGTCGTAGACGGCGTTGAGCGCCTGCTGCTCGCTCTCGTAGGGCGTGCTCGGGTCGTCGAGGGCGAGGGCCTTCGAGAAGCCGTCGTCCACAAAACGCGCCTGGGCGTCGTCCAGCGCGGTGAGCACCCCGGCGGTGAGCACCCGGGCGTAGGCGACGCGGCGGCGCGCGACCTCGTCTGCGCCCAAGGCCTCCCAGGCGCCGTCGGCGTTGGGCGTCACCTGGGCCGGGCAGACGTTCTCGGCGGCGGCGAAGAGCAGGTGCTCGATGGCGTCGAGGCCCGTGGTGTTCACGAGGCTCTCGGTGAAGAAGGCGCTCTCGGCGAAGCTGCCGTCGGCGGTGACCTGGTCCACGCGGCAGGGGTTCACGCTCGGCCAGGAGTAGACCTCATCGCGCAGGTCCTCGCCGCCCAGCGCGGTCAGCGACGAGCCCAGAGGCCCGAGCTGCATCAGCTCCACCCGCTGCCAGCTCGACATCACCGCCCGCCAGGCCTCCTGCGCGGCGAGCTGGTCGGCGGCGGGGTCGTCTCCAGCGGCCAGGGTGGCCTCTAAGCCCGCCAGGGCCTCGTCCAGGGCCAGGGCCTTTGCCTCGGTCTCCGCCAACGCGGGCACGATCACGTTGGGACCGGCGCTCTCAAGGAGCGCGCTGAGCGACGCGCCGACGGCGGAGTCACCCTCACCTTTGCGCTCACAGCCCAAGGGCTGGAACGCGGCGAGGGCGGTCAGCCCAGCCAGCACCAGCCACGAGCGGCGATCACCAGCCTCCGTCACCATTGGAATCTCCGAGGTTCTCGGCCGCGAAGCCGTAGGTCTCGCCCAAGAGCTGGCGCGCGTCGCGGAGGCCGTCGGCGTAGGCCGCCCGGGTCTCCGCGTCGGCGGACTCAAGGGCCGGGCCCTCGCCGAGCAGCGTGTGCAGCGTGGCGAAGTCCGCGTCGCTCATGGGCGAGTGGGGGTTGAACTGAAACGCGAGGGCGAAACCTTTGCCTTCGGACCAGTGTTTGGCGTGGTCGGCGAAGCTGTAGGCCTCGGTGTCCATGGCCGCCATGTCGACGAGCACGGCGTTGATGTAATGAACCACCGAGGCGGCGATGGCCTTCTCCCAGGCGAGGAGCGCCTGATCGCGGTGGGCCTTGAGCTCGGCGAGCTGCTCAGCGCTGAGGCCCTGCCCGGCGGTCTCCGCCAAGAGCGCGCGGCCCCCGGCGAAGCCCGCCCAGGCCTCGGCGGTGTAGTCCGTCGGCGCCGTGGCGCTGGCGCCCAGGTCACGCTTCGCGGCGTTGCCCGAGTGGCCCCAGGTCACCTCGGTCAAGAGGTCGATCTTGCCGTCCTGGTTGGCGTCGTAGTCCCCCGCGGCGATCTGGTCGTCGGTCAACGAGCCATAGGCGACGCTGGCGCCGAAGTAGCCGAAGCCCTCGTCCCAGGCGTGCTCCAAGGTCGTCCAGGGCTTGCCCTCCTCGGCGACGGTGTGGTCGGAGTTGAGGCCCTTGCCCTCCAGATCGTCGTCGAGGTAGTCGTCGGCCCCTTGGGAGAAGGCGACCGCGCCGCGCAGAAACTTCTCCAAGAGCTGCTGGTAGTCGCGGCCTTGGGGGTCGAGGAACACCTTGGTGATCGGCGCGCCGCGCGGGTCGAGGGGCACCTGACCGTTGGCCCGGGCGACGGCGGCGGCGTCGATGGTGGCGAACCAGGCGCGCACGAGGCGCTCGGGGCTGTCGTCGCCCTCGATGTCCCAGCCGACGAGGCCGTTGGACCAGTCCTTGTGCTGACCGACGGCGTCGTTCCCGGCGATCTTGCCGATCAGGTCTTTGCCGCTGGAGACCTCCTCATAGGTGGTCTGGAGCGCGTCGGCGCTCGTGGACTTCTGGTGGGGGACGAGGCCCGAGGTGTCGGAGTCGAAGGCGAAGTAGAAGTTGAGCTCCGCGTCGATGTCACCAGCGACCGGGAACAGCTCGCCGTCGTCAATACGCGCCGTGAGCCCGCCGAGCTGGGCCTTCATGTCCTCGATGAGCAGGTGCCGGAAGGTCTGCCCGTCGTAGCCGACGGAGGAGCCGCCGCCGAAGGCGCTCACGAACTCGTAGGTGTCGGGCGCGCTGTTGGGGTTGGTGTCCGTCGCGCTGTCGTCGCCGCCGTGGGTGTCGTCCGGCGGCGCGCCCGTGTCGTCCACGACCGCGTCGTCCCCTTTGCAGGCGACGAGGAGGAGGGAGAGGAGCAGGAGGCGGCGAGAGGGGAACATGGGGTCACTCCAGCGTTCATCGTATTGATATTGACTTTCAATATCGAACGAACCGCAGGATAACTCAGGAGAGGCGTGGATGTCATCACCTTGTTGAAAGTGATAGTCAATATCGGCGGAAGGATCGCGGCCAAAAAATGAGGAGGCCCCTGATCCGGGGCCTCCATCGAGTCGTTTAGGGTGCTGTCCCCGAGCCCCGCTTAGAGCGCGCGCTCAAAGTCGGGGTGGTGATCCTGGGCGCTGAGGTAGCCCGGCTCCAGGATCGACTCCTCCAGCGGCGGCAGCTCCTCCGGGCGTAAGGCGCCGAGCCGCTCGGTCGCTAGGCGGGTCATCGGCGTGTACAAGCCGAGCTTCCAGGCCTGGGTGAGCGCGAGGCGGTAGCTGTCCGCCGCCTTCTGCCGCTGCGCCCAGGCCTTGTCCTCCAGCGCCATGGCGTAGAGCATCCGCTGGTCGTCCGTGAGATAGCTCGGGACGTAAGAGCTCAAGATCGCCTGCCCAAAGTTCTCATAGGCCTGCCCGAGGCGGACGAGTGCGGCGAGACCCCACTCACCAGCGCCGGTGTTGATGATGTCGGCGTAGGTGGCCTCGATGGCTTGGAGGGCCTTGGCCTTCTTGAACAGCGAGTCGGTGAGCGCCTTGTCTTCCTGAGCGCGCGAGACCTTGGACTTGGGCCCGCCGATCTCAAGGGCGGAGAACTCGTTGAACTGCTTCTCAGCGAGGACAAACATCATCTCAGCGACGAACTCGACGCCGGAGGTGAAGGCCGTGCCGGAGGCCTTCGCCTTCTTGAACCACTCGACGGACTCTTGGTAGTGCTTCTCGGCCTTGGGGCCTTGGCCCTGGGCGACGAGGCACTTTCCGTAGCGGAGGCGAGCGTAGATCAGAAGGTCAGGGGAGATGCCCGAGGTGTCCTTCTGGGAGTAGAAGTGAAGGTAGGTGGCGGCGGCCTGGTCCCACTTCTGGGTGTCCTCGAAGATCTTGGCGATGTCGAGGCGGACCTGCTGGACGTTGTCCTTGGTGGGGTAGGCGGCGATGTACTGGCGGAAGTTGTTGACCGCCTTGTCGGACTCGCCGAGGGCGCGGCGGAAGAGGGCCGCGGAGTAGATGGCGTCGGAGGCGTTGGCGTGGTCCTTGT
>JBEAVX010000702.1:0-4853 GCA_041160755.1 Pseudomonadota bacterium | reverse complement strand
CCAGGTGGCCGTGGTGCTCGGGGGCCTGATCGTCGTCGAGCGGGCGCTGCAGCTCAACGGCGCCGGGGACCTGTTCTGGCGGGCCTGCAGCCAGCGTGACCTGCCCTTGGCCTGCGGCTTGGCCGCGAGCGCGGCGCTCGCCGCGAGGCCGCAGGCCAGCGGGAGGTCACGCTGGCTGCAGGCCCGCCAGAACAGGTCCCCGGCGCCGTTGAGCTGCAAGGCGCGCTCGACGACGATGAGCCCGCCGAGCACCACGGCCACCTGGGAGGCGGCGACCTCGACCAAGGGCGGCAGGAGGTTTCGCAGCGCGACGGGCCAGGCGGGCTCCCCCCGGGCTTGGGCGGCCAAGACGTAGGGCGCGCGGCGCACACGGCCCAGCTCCTCGGCGGTCGCGGCCTGAAGCTCGGCGAGGCTCGACGAGCCCCAGGCCAAGGCGCAGGCGCCGATCGTCCACCGGAGGCCAGACTCGGCGTCGGGCAAGGCGAACCAGCCCGGACGCTGAATCCGCCCAGCCTCGATGAGCGCCCACGCGCCCTCGTTGAGCCCGGTCATCACCGCGTAGAGCGCCAAGAACACCGGCGCCGCCGAGAGGATCACCGTGAGCCGCCGCGCCCGCGGCCCGCCGAAGCCCAAGGGCAGCGCGAGCCCCAGCCCGAGCGCCAAGGCCGCCGCCGCCAAGCCCGCCGAGCGCGCCGCCGAGGCCGTGATCAGCGAGGCCACCGACGCGCCGGGCCGCACGGTCAACGACTCGCCGAGCTCCCCCTGGACGGCGCCGATCACGAACCGGCCCCAGCGGGTGAGGAGCGGCGCGTCGAGGCCCCAGGCGGCGCTCAAGGCGTCCCGCAGCCCGGCGTCGTTCGCGGCGAGGTCGGCGGCGTCCCCGGGCGCGAAGCCGACGAGGGCCTGGATCAAGAGGGTCGCGCCCAAGACGCTGCCGAGGGCGGCGAGCGCTCGCCGAAGCGCCGCCCAGGCCAGGCGCCCCGCGCGGCCCCGGCCAAGGCTCACGGCATCTTCCAGTCCGAGACGAAGGAGAAGTACGCGAAGGGGTGCACCACCACGTCCCGAACCTTTGTGCTCACCGCAGAGTAGGAGTCGAGGCTCCACAAGAAGATCATCGGCGCGTCGTCGTGCACGATGGCGTGGACTTTACGAAGGTCCGCCTTTCGCGCCGCCGGGTCACGGCTGGCCCGGGCGCTGTCCAGGAGCGCGTCCACCTCGGCGTTCTTGTAGCCGCCGAAGTTGCGCGCGCCCGAGGAGTGGAGCTGCTCCCGAACGTCCTCGTTGCGGTCAAAAGACCACTGGGCGAGCACCACGTCGTAGTCGTGCTGCCGCCAGATTCGGGCCTTCCAAGCGGCCTCATCGAGGAACTCGACGTCTACCTTCACCCCGGCGGAGCGCCACTGGCTCTGCAGGTTGATGACGACCTCCTGCGCCGACTCCAAGGTCTTGTGCGCCGACACGGTCACCGTGAGCGCCTGGCCGTCCCGCGACCAGTACTCGCCGACCTTCGTGAAGCCCGCGCTCTTCATGAGCTCCGCCGCGCGGGTGGCGTCGTTGGGCCAGGGCGGCACGTCGTGGTTGTAGTACGGTGAGGAGCGTACAAAAGGCCCAGAGAGGGTCTGCCCGGTGCCAATGGGCGCGAGCAGGCTGGGCACGTCGGTCATACACGCCAGGGCTTGGCGAACCCGCTCATCGTCAAAGGGCGCGGCGTTGAGGTTAAACCCGATGTACCACCAGGAGTTCGTCTGGTAGGGGTAGAGCTCGACCTTGCGGCTCTTCTGCAAGACCGCGAGATCCCGGGGCAACACACGCACCAGGGCCTCCAGGCTCTCATAGAGCAGGAGCTTCGCCTGATACGACTTGTCGGAGACCTCCCGCATCACGATCTCGCTCACGCCCAGGGCCTTGGGGTAGCTCGGGTTGGCGGCGAAGGTGATCGAGTTGTCGTCGCCAAACCGCGCGAGGCGGTAGGGCCCGGAGCCGACGGGCTTCGTGCGGAAGGTGTCGGCCCGGGTGACGGGGCGCGAGGCGAAGGCGTGGGCGGGGAGGATCTTGAAGAACAGCTTCTCGATGGCCTGGGGGTCGGGGCGCTTGAGCTTAAAGACGACCTCCCGATCGTTCACGACGCTCACGGACTGCACCCAGTCCACGCGCCCGGCCTCGGTGGACAGGGTCTTCGGGTCTTGTAAGGTCTCGACGGTGAACGCGACGTCTCGGGCCGTGACGGGCTTGCCGTCATGCCAGGTGAGCCCGGGGCGCACCGTCACCCGCAGCTCATCGGCGGCGGTGTTCAGCGTGGCGCCTTCAGCGATCAGCGGCGTGGCCCGCAGGTCCCGATCGTCGGCGTAGAGGCCGCCGAAGAGCAGCTCGTTCACCCGCGCCTCGGCCATCGTCGTGGCGTACAGCGGGTTCACGATCGCGGGCGCCGAGTCCTCGGCGTACCGCAGCGAGCCCGCGACGGCGGGGGCGGCCAAGGCGGCCAAGAGAAGCGGCGTCATGACCAGGCTCATCGTGTCAGTTCTCCTTCGACTCGCCGTGGCGGTCCAGCCCGACGAGGATCGCCCAGTCACCGAGCAGCTCTCTGAGCCCGACGAGGTCAGGCCGGTGGAGACTGAGCGGCGCCAGCGCGTCCAGCGCCTCCCGATGATAGCCCGAGCGCGCCTGGGCCTCGGCCATCGTCACGAACAGGCCGGGGTGGTTCACCGGGCTGACCTCACGCGGCGCGCTCAGATCGACGGCGAGGCGGGCGAAGGTGAGCGCCCGTCGTGGGCGATTCCCGTGAAGATCGGCCCGCGCGAAGGCGAGCAGCCAGCGGGCGCGGGTACGCTCGACGAGGCGCAGATCCCCAAACAGCTCTCGGGCGCCTGGGTCCCCCGAGGCCAAGGTGGCGCGGAGCCAGGGGTCCAGGGCGGCGTCCAGGGCGGCGACAAGATCGCTCGCGGACTGCGGATCGTCGGCGTCGGCGGGTGAGGCGAGGCCGAGGCGGGCCAGGGCGGCCAGCGCGCAGCCCAGCTCCGGCGTGTCCATCGGCGCTTGGGCCTCGGCTTGGGCGTCCTTCGGGGTGAGGCAGCCCGAGAAGACGAGGGCCTGGGGCCCCTCCGCCGGGGCGTCTACGGCCAAGGCGAGCTGCACGGTGCGGTAGAAGAGGGGATCGTAGAGGTGTCGCTCCCCCGAGCCCAGCGGCACGCTCCACAGCGGCGTCGTGGCGAGGGCCCACAAGTTGCCGACGTCTCGGGCGTCCCGGGCGGCGTGGTGGGCGGCGAGGCGCTGCCCGATGGGCTCAGCGGCCCGGGCCAACGGCGCGGGGAAGGGGATCGTGAGCGGCGCGTGGGGGGCCTCCGCGGGGCGCGCGGCGTCGTCCTTGTCGTGTTGGTTGAGCGCGGCGAAGAGGAGCGCGGCGGGGGAGATCGGCGCGTCTCGGGCGGAGGACTCGGCGAGCACGCCGTCATAGGCGAGGTCTTGCAGGCGCGCGAGCTGCCCGTAGAGCGCCGAGAGCTCCCGCTTGGCCCGCAGGCCCGGGACGCCGTCTCGAAGGGCGGCCTCCTCCAGGCGGTGCTGCTGGAGCAGCGCGAAGCCCTCGCGGTCGGCCTCTACCCACGCGGTGAACCGATCGGGGTCGGCGCGCAGCTCGCCGAGCCAGGTGTCGTCCAAGGCCGTCGTGACCGGCGTCGTCTCGTCGCCGCCGCCCCCGCCTGCGCAGCCGGAGAGCGCCACGAGCAAGGTCCAGCGGATCACCAGGGCCCCGTCGCTCCGCCGCACCCGCTACTCCCCCTCGTAGGTGGCGCCTGACGACTGCCCTTGGGTGTTCACGGCGTCGGGGTCTAAGTCGACGGGGGCGCTCTCGACCCGGATGGTGTCCTCACGCAGCGTCACCGGGGCGAGGATGAGCACGCCGCGCTCGTACCGCACGGGCACCTGCTCGACGTGGTAACCGGGCTTAAACACCTCGACGGTGTACTCTTGGCGGGTCTCCAGCTTGGTGCGCGCGCCGGTCTCGTCGCGCAGGTAGTCGAAGGCGAAGGCGCCGCTCTGGTCGGTGATGAGCTCGACGCCGCCGGGGACGACCTTCACCAGCACGCGGTCGAGGGGCTGGCCGTTGCGATCGATGACCTGGCCGGAGATCTGCCGAGTCGCGCAGCCCGAGAGCGCGAGGAGCGTGAGGAGACCGAGGCATCGGGTGGTGATCTTGGATGGTCTTGGCATATCCACTACTCCATCCTCGCCTGCATGTCGCGCAGGCGGCTGATCTCGGCGTCGGCCTTGGCGACGCGGGTGGAGTCGCCCCGGGCGGCGGCGTGCTGGCGGTAACGCTCCCAGGCCCGGATCGAGCGGTCGAGGAGCGCGGCGTCGTCGGGGTTCGCGTAGAACAGGCCCAAGGCCGCGCTCGCCTGGGAGGCGTAGATGTCGGTCTGGGTGCGGTCCATCTGGTCGGCGGGGATCCGGGCCCAGTATCGCTCCGCCTCGTTCGCTTTGGCCAGGGCCTCGGCGTAGCGCTGCTTGTTGACGAGGTGAACCGAGGCCCGGGAGAGGTAGACCGGGTTGTAGCGGTTCTCGTCGAGCTTAAAGAGCTGGTCGAGGTAACGGAGGGCGGCGTCGGTGTCGCCGCGTCGCTCGGCGTTCTGGACGAGCAGGGCGCGGGAGCGGCTGTACTCCTGCGAAGAGAGCGGCACGCCCTCCAAGGTGGAGACCTCGGCGGGGTTGAGCGCGCCTTGTCGGGCGGACTCGACGAGCTGCGCGGTGACGAGCGCGCTCGGCAGGGCCGGGGCGGCGGGCACCGGCAGCGGCGCGGAGAGGCTCACCGGCGGGGGCTTGACCTTCATGGCCTTGGGCGACGTGGCGGCGGGCGGCTGGGT
>JBEAVX010000698.1:0-5450 GCA_041160755.1 Pseudomonadota bacterium | reverse complement strand
GCTCACGGTCACGTCCTCGTAGTTCGGCACCCGCTGGGCGACGACGCTCTGGCCGCTCAGGTCGCCGTTGTCGGCGACGCCGAAGGTCTCGCTGAGGGCCTGGGCCAAGGTGATCGTGTCGCCGGAGACGGACACCACGGTCACGAACTCGTAGGCGCCGACGTTCGTGTAGGCGGCGTCGGAGCCGTGCAGGTTGATGATCAGCAGCTCATCCCCGGCGGCGAGGCCGGTGACGGTCGTGTTGACGGTGACGGTCTTGGGGCCGAGGGCGACCACGGGCCAGGCGATGGCGTCGGGCTCGGCGCGGCCGTTGGAGCCGTCGTCGCTCAGGAGCACGGTGCCCGAGACGCTGAGGTCGCCATCGGCGCCGGTGCCGAGGTGGAGGTCGTCGTCGACGCTGCCGTCGCAGTCGTTGTCTTCGCCGTCCGGGCGCTCGGCGGCGTCGGGGTTCGTCCAGTCGTTGGTGTCGTCGCAGTCGGAGTCATCCAGCGACACGCCGCTGGGCACCTCGCAGGAGCGGCCCCCGGCGTCGGGGTCGCCGAAGCCGTCGCCGTCTACGTCGCTGTACCACTCTGTCGCATCGACGGCGTCGTCTTCGTCGATGTCGCCGTCGCAGTCGTTGTCCACCGAGTCGCAGAGCTCGTCGGCGTCGGGGTTGATCGCCGCGACGGCGTCGTCGCAGTCCGTGGAGACGGCGCTGTAGCCCGTGGGCACGTCGCAGGCGGCGGTGGGGAAGTCGGCGTCGCCGAAGCCATCGCCGTCGGTGTCGGCCCAGAAGGTCTCGGCGTCGGCGGCGTCGGGCTCATCGACCTGGCTGTCGCAGTCGTTGTCTAGGCTGTCGCACAGCTCCGTCGCGGCGGGGTTCACGGCGGTGTCGCCGTCGTCGCAGTCGGTGTTGTCGCCGACGTAGCCCGCTGGGGTGTCGCAGGCCTGGGCGGTGTAGTCTGGATCGCCGTAGCCGTCGGTGTCGGCGTCTTGGTACCAGGTGGCCGCGTCGGCGGCGTCGTCCTCGTCGATGGCCGTGTCGCAGTCGTTGTCGAGGCTGTCGCAGATCTCCGTGGCGTCGGGGTTCACCGCGCCGTCGCCGTCGTCGCACTCTTCACAGGCGGCGAAGCCGTCGAGGTCGGCGTCGGTGAAGCCTGAAGAGCCGTCGCAGTTGTAGTCGGCGGGGTCGCCGCAGTCGGTCTCCGGGGCGCCGGGGTAATAGGCGACGTCGCCGTCGTCACAGTCGCCGTCGCTCGACACCCAGCCCTCGCCAGGGGCCTCACAGGAGACGGTGGTGGTGGCGCTGTCGCCAAATCCGTCGCCGTCTTTGTCTTCGCTCCAGGCCGTCGCGTCGGCGGCGTCGGCCTCATCCGCCTCGCCGTCGCAGTCGTTGTCGAGGCCGTCGCAGGTCTCCGTGGCCTCGGGGTTCACCGCCGGATCGCCGTCGTCGCAGTCCTCGACCTCGGTGAAGCCGTCGCCGTCGGCGTCGACCTCCTCATCCGGCGGGACGAGGGCGGTGTCGACGGGGGTGGAGCCGTCGTCTTTGCAGGCGAGGGCGAACAGGCAGAGCAGGACGCTCAGGCGGGCAGGGAGAGACATGGGGGCTCCTTCATCGGAGCCCGGATTGTAGCCTTGAACGGGGCCGATCTGGGCGACCGCGCGACATTATTCGGGGAAGAGGAAGGCCAGCTCGCCCTGGACCTCGAAGGTGATGCTGATCTGGGAGCACTCCCCGTCGCCGTCGAGGTCGAGGTCCGAAGCGGCGCGCAGGAGCGGCTCTAAGGTGCCGTACAGGTCGGGATCGACGTTCTCTTCTTGGGCGATGCGGAGGAGGTAATCCACGTCCAGGCCGCCGCCGAACAGGCCCTCAAAGTGACCGTCTGGGGACAGGGTGAGGCCGAAGATCGCGCCGCCCACTTGGATCTCCAAGGCCACATCAAAGAGCGTGAACGGCAGGACCAAGGTGAGGGGGCCGGCCTGGAGCGCGCCGTCGGTCAGCGCCACGGCCTCGACGGTGCTGGGGTTGCCGTTCGGGTCGCGGTCGAAGGTCTGGCCGGAGACGATCTCCCCGGCGGCGCTCACGAAGGGCTCGCCGAGGCCCTGTAGCACGGTGAAGTCGACGCACACGTCGTCCAGCGGGTCGTCGTAGTCCTCAAGCTGGATGAGCAGGAGCAGCACGCCGTCGCGGATGGACTGCTGGATGAGGGGCTCGACGGCGGCGGCCTCGGTGGACTCCAAGGCCGGGAGCAGCCGGGCGAAGGCGTTGTCGATGCCCGCCTCGCCGTTGGGGCCCACGAGATCGGGGATGCCGCAGCCCTCGTCGTCTCCGGCCTCGCTGGCGTGGCCGTCGAGGTCAAACCCGGCGCTCACGCCGTCCTCGACCCGGGCGAAGGTGAGGGAGGTGACCACGCCGACGCGGGTGTCAAGCGTCCCGGTGCACTCTTGCAGGTGGAGCGGGAGGTCGGCGTTCGGGTCGTCTTCAGCGCAGCCGATGGCGACGAGGAGCGGGAGGAGGGCGAGCGGGGCGTGGCGCATCAGACCTCCAGGCCGCTGAGGCCGTCTTCAACATAGCCGTCGTCCTCGCCGAAGCTCAGGGCGGGGATGCCCAAGGCGCGCATGACGCTGAGGTGCACGCGGTTGGTGCTCTCTTGGCCTGTGGAGCGCAGGTGAAGGTCGGTCTTGAGCGCGCCGCCGCAGCTCCCGGCGAGCAAGATCGGCATGTCGTCGAGGCTGTGGGTGCGGCCGAGGCTGACCTCGGAGACGGCCATCACGACGCAATGATCGAGGAGCGTGGCGTCGCCTTCTGGCACCGCGCGCAGGGCCTCGATGAGCACGGCGAGCTGGTCGATGATCTGCAAGGTGATGTTGTGCACCTCGGGCTGATCGCCGCTCTCGTTGTGGGTGAGGTCGTGGTGCCCGGCGCTCGCGCCGTCAAAGAGCAGGTCGCTGACGGGATCGCTGATCGTGTGGCCGAACACCCGGGTCTGGTCGCAGGCCAAGGCCATCGCGAGCATGTCGGCCATGACGCGGTTTCGGGCGCTCACCTGGGGGCGGCCGTCGAGGTCGGGGTAGCTTGGCTCAGGCGTCGGGGGCCGGGCGCAGCTCTCCAGCGACGGGGGGTCCTCCTCTAGCCGGGCGAGGCGCGTCTCAAGCTGTCGCACGCCGTCTAAGTGCTGCTCCAGGCGGATCTTGTCCTCGGCGCCGACCCGGGCGTTCAGGGTGGCGATGTCGCCCATCACGGCGTCTAAGGCCGAGCGCCGCAGGCCCAGGGTGGGGTCTACGAGGCCCTCCTCGCCGGGCTCTCGGAAGGTGGCGCCGAACAGGCGCTCGTAGAGGGTGTAGGGGTCGGTGTCGGGCGGGTTTCGGCTGAACGGGCCGTTGTAGCTCGACCCGCTCACGTTCGAGGCGGCGGTGAGGATGGACTGGTAGAGCGTGTCTTGGCCGATCTCGGCGGCGATGAGCTGGTCGATGCTCGGCCCGGCGAAGGTGTCTTCCCCGGTGGACTGGTCCAGGGCGAGGCCCGAGAGCATCCCGGCGTTGCCCGAGCCGTGGGGCACGATGTTGGGCACCTTGCAGGACAGGCCGGTGATGACCGAGATGTCGGGTTTGACCCCGGCGAGGCCGATGAGCTGGTCGGAGAGGCTCCAGGCGTCGCCTTCGCCCTCTTGGGTGGGCACCCAGCGCTCGGGCAGGTTGCCGTTGCCCCAGGTGAACAGGCCAAAACGGAGGGGGAAGCCGTCGTCTGCGGCGCGGGCGCGGCGGCTGCCTAGGCTGAGCAGCGGCGGCAGGGCGACGCTCACGGCGAGGCCGCCGAGGAGGCCCCGGAGCACGAGGCGGCGGCTGGGGGTGAAGGCGGCGTGGGCCTTGGGGGACAGGCGGAGGGCGCGCTTCATCACAGCTCCCCGGCGGCGCGGAAGGCCTCGCTGGAGGCGATGTCGCGGAGCAGGGCCAAGAGGCGGTGCTCGGTCAAGGTGAAGCCCTCCAAGAACCAGTCTACGGTGGCGTCTTCAGCGTCGTCGGGGTCGTGGCCCCAGGCGTAGGTGTAGACGGTCTCGACGAGGCAGGCCGTCGTGTTGGGGTGGACCCGCAGGGCGGCGCTCAGGCCCAAGGCGTCGGTGAAGGCCACGCCGTCGAGCGCCCCGCTGGGGTCGATGGCGGCGCCGTTCTCTTCCGTGCGGAAGCGGCCGAGGCCGTCAAACTGCTCCAGGCCGAGGCCGATGGGGTCGGTCATCGTGTGACAGCCGGCGCAGGCGGGGTCGGTGAGGTGGCGCTCGACGCGCTCACGCATCGTCGGGGCGTCCTCGGTGGCCTCGGGGATCGACGTGTCTACGTCGGCGGGCGGCAGAGGCATCTCTTGGCACAGCAGCACCTCCCGCACGAACAGCCCGCGCCGGGTGACCGAGGTGGAGACGGCGTGGGCGTGGAGGCCCAAGGTGGCGACCTGGCCCAAGAGGCCGCGCCGGGGGCCGTCCTCGGGCAACATCGTCTCGGCGAAGCCGTCTCGGGCCGGGGCGGGCACGCCGTAGATCGCGGCCAGGGTGCGGTCCAAGAAGGTGCGGCGGGTGGTGAACAGGTCCCGCATGTCGGCCTGGGCCTCAAAGGTGAGGTACTCGATGCCGAGCAGCGTCTCCTCTCGGGCGCTGGGGCCGACCTGGGCGCTCATGTGCTCAAAGACCGTCGGGTCTTTGCTCAGGTCGTCGAGCTCATAGAGGTGGTAGATCTCGGTGAACAGGTCGCGGACCCCTTGGCGGGCGCGGTCATCGGCGAGCATTCGGTCGATCTGGGCGAGGAGGCCAGCCTCGGTCTCCAGCGCTCCGGCGGCGGCGGCGTCGAGCAGCGCCGCGTCGGGGGCGGTGTTCCACAAGAAGAAGCTCAGGCGGCTCGCCAGCTCGTAGTCCATGAAGCGGCGGACGCCGTCGGCGTCTTCGCGGCCAAGCTCGACCCGATACAAAAAATACGGCGACTGAAGCATCGCCGCGAGGCCGTAGCTGAGGCCCTCGTAAAAGTCGCCGACGGTGCTCGCGGCGGTGGACGAGAGCGACACCAGCACGGTCAGCTCGGCGTCGGTGAGCGGTCGGCGCCAGAGACGCCCGCCGAGCCCGGCGAGGGCGAGCCCGGCGCAGTCCTCATCCGTGGTAGCGACGGGCTCACAGGGCACCCACTCGTCCCGAAGGGCGCCTTCAGCCATGACCTGCTCGGCGACGAGGAACGCGGCGGCCTCGTACTGCTCGACGCCGCGCGGGGAGATGGACGTCACCGCCGCGCCGACGCTGCGCAGGCCGGCGGACTCCTCGTCGGGCTCTAGGCTCGTCGGCAGCACCAGGGCGTCGCCGAAGAGGTCGCGGAGGCTGTTGTGGAGCTGGGTGGAGGTGAGCCGCCGCAAGGTCGGCGCCGGGGGGCTGGCCGCTGGGGCTGGGCCGCGCACCTCAGGCACGATCGGCGTCGGCGTGGGCTCCACGCAGGCG
>JBEAVX010000690.1:0-3489 GCA_041160755.1 Pseudomonadota bacterium | reverse complement strand
CAGCGTCTACGCGCATCGGCTTGACACAAGCTCCAATGAGTGGGAATCTTACGAGTACTATGACGAAGATGGATTCATCGCGGGCTTCACCACTACCTCTAGCAGTCCGCCCTTCTGCTGTGACGGCGTTCAGACCTATACCGTTTATTATGGCGACCCCTTCGCTACATGCATCGAGCCCGAGGTGACCGCAGATACCGCAGACACCGCCGCTCCCGCCGACACCGGCGACACCTCCAAGACCGGCCCCTGCGGCTGCGCGACCGACACAGGCGCCGCCGCCGCGCTCCTCGCCGCCTGCTCCCTCCTCACCGTCCGCAGGAGACGCCAGCCATGAGCCTCACCTCATTCCTCCTCTTCACCCTGCCGAACCCCGCCCTCGCCGAGGACGGATGCGATGACAGCTCGCACCCCGTCGAAGTAGAGGGCGCCTACTATCTGGAGGGCATGGGTTGTGTTATAGGAGACATCAGCCTGTATTGTGCGGAGACGTTTGATGGCGACTGCTTTTCATGGGATCAAGTGGTGGCCAATTACGATGACTCCCCTCCTGGGGTTGAAGAGTTGTTTGTCATGGATTGTGCCGAGGGGAGCGACTACGCCCATCGCTGGAACCTAAGCTCAAGCGCATGGCAATCTTATCTGTACTACGACGACCGTGGATTCGCCGCGGGTTTTTTCGGAATCACCTATGGCGATCCCTGGTGTTGCGACGGCGTAGAGACCCGTCAAAGATACTTCGGCGACCCCTACGCCACCTGCGTCGAGCCCACCGACACAGGCGACGCCGACACCGCCGACACCCCCAAGACCGGCCCCTGCGGCGGTGCGGGTGGCGGTAGCGCCGCCGCGCTGGGGTTGTTGGCCCTGCTCACCCTTCATCGCCGAGGCCGTGTATGATCCTCACCCTCATGCTCCTCCTGTCCAACGCCTACGCCGAGTCCGGGGTCGGGGACTGCGATGAAGGCGCTTATGCGCTCACCGACGCCGTGTTCGTCGAAGGAGAGGGCTGTCTCGTCGCCGAGATCGGCGCGCTCTGTAAGGAGCGGCACAACAGCGACTGTGAGTCTTGGGTGCAGGTGGTCACGCGCGTGACGGAGGAGGGCCTTGAGCTCTACGGCGCGCTCCTCGATGACTGTGTTCGAGACAGCGTCGCCGCCCACCGCTTCAACGCCAGCGAGCCAGGCCGCACGGCCTACTATTATTATGACGAGGACGGCTTCCTCGTGACGGCGACCGTGGTGTCCAGCGGGGCGCCGTTCTGCTGCGATGGGGTTGAGACCCCCGCTGCGGTCTATGGTGACCCCGCCGCCGTGTGTGAGGTGCGCGACCGCGCCGACAAGGCCCCACGGCGCTGCGGCGCCGCATCGGGCGGTGGCGGCGCCGCCGTCCTCGCCGCCCTCGCCGCCCTCGCCGCCCGCAGGAGACGCCAGCCATGAGCCCGAGGGTCACCCTCCTCCTGCGCTCCACGCCCGCCCAGGCGGAGGGCGAGCGCTCCCCCAACACCACGGGCTAGGCCTTCGTCGGCGCGCGCGGGGGCGCCGTGGAGGTCCGCGCGGCGAGGCGACGGTCACGGTCACCGGGGGCCGCACGGCGCTGACCTCGCGAGGGATGCGCGCCGACCTGGGCGGGCGTGAGCCGACCAGCCAACCTCAGCGAAGATGTGGCCCTCTTCGGCGGGGGACGTCCCTTAGGTCTTGCGCAGGCGGCTCACCAGGGTGACGATCCCGACCAGCACCGCGCCCGCGATGACGCCGACGAGGCCGTTGAGCAACGAGCCGACGGCCGCGCTCTGCTGCTCGACGAGGTGATGCACCGGCGGCAAGCCGTGGGCCAAGATGCCGCCGCCGACCAAAAACATCGCCACCGTCCCGGCGACGGAGAGGCCCTTCATGAGGTATGGCGTGCCGAACAACAGCGCGCGCCCGAGGCCACGGGCGGCGGCGCCCTCCAGTCGGGTGAGCGCGAGGCCCAGATCGTCGAGCTTCACGATCGCGGCGACGAGGCCATACACACCGAACGTCATCAGGAGCGCGATGGAGCAGAGCACCAGCGCCTGGCGCAGCAGCGTCTCCTCCATGACCGTGTTGAGCGAGATGACGATGATCTCCGCCGACAAGATCAGGTCGGTCCGAATCGCGCCTTTGACACGATCTCGCTCAAACGCGACGACGTCCGCCGCCGGGTCGAGCACCGCCTTGAGGTGACCGTCGCGGTGGGCTTGATCCTCCTCTTTGCTGTGGAGCAGCTTGTGGGCGACCTTCTCGAAGCCCTCAAAGCAGAGGAACGCGCCGCCCGCCATGAGCAGGACCGTCATCAGGGTGGTCGACACCGCGCTGATCACCAGCGCGGCCGGGACGAGGATGACCTTGTTGAGCGCCGAGCCCTTAAACACCGCCCAGACGACGGGGAGCTCTCGCGCGGTCTGGACGCCGGTGACCTGCTCAGCGTTGAGCGCGAGGTCGTCCCCGAGCACGCCGGACGTCTTCTTCGCGGCGACCTTGGTCATCACCGCGACGTCGTCGAGGAGCGTCGCGATGTCGTCGAGGAGGGTGAGGAGACCGCTGGCCACGTCGTGATGCTCCTTGCCACAGGGGAACGGGATGGCGCGTCAATGTATCCGCAGATCGCGCCCACCGCGCGCGGACCATGGCGCCGGACGGAAAAAACGAGGCCCCAGCGCCGACGACGGCGTCACTCCAGCAGCCAGGCGACCACGTCGAGGCGCTTGACGAAGTGCAGCGTCTCTGGCGCGCCGCGAAGCGCTATCCCCCAGGCCTCGGTGACGGTGCAGGCCTGGGCCTGAAGCTCGGCGCGCTGCAGCGGCCACGGCGCGTGGTGGATCTCGCCCCGGCGAATCTGGCCCGCGCGGTCGGCCACGTACAGACAATACCGCTCGGTCAGCCAGGCCTCCAGGGTGCCCGGCGCGCTGTGATAGACCTCGCCGATGGGCCGATATCGACCCTCAAAGCGCCCGGCCTGAACGCCCGCGTGGTCCCGCTCGCTGCGGTACTCGATCCAGCCCTCACGCGCCTCACAGCGCATCTGGGCGTAGAAGTAGGGCAGGTGAAAGCCGAGCCGCGCGGCCTGGACCGCCAGCATGTTCGCCGCGTCGAGGCTGAAGAACCACACCCCCGGCTTGCCCTCGTGGACCACATAGGTCCGCACGTTGAGCTCGGGAAACGCGGAGACGCCCGGCAGCCAGCCCAGGCCGCGCGGCCCGACGTTCTCCATCCGAAACGGCACGACGCCGACCCACGCCCGCCCCTCGAAGGTGTCGAGGGTGAGGTTCGGCGGGAGCAGGGCCCGGATCGCCTCCGGCGGGAAGCTCCAGTGGGCGAACAAGAGATCGAGCCACGACATCGTCATGTGCCAGGCCCGATCGGGCAGCGGGTAGGGGCGGTGCTCATGCTGCTGGAGCAGCGCAGACCAGTCGGTCATCATGGGTCCAATCCTGGGGTTGGAGGCGCCTCTGGCCCTCCTGTAGCC
>JBEAVX010000174.1:0-2931 GCA_041160755.1 Pseudomonadota bacterium | reverse complement strand
CGATGAGCCCACCCTCCCGATCGTCGAGCAGGGCCTCCAGCTCTCTCGCCCGGCCCACCAAGGCGAAGCGCTCCGCCGCCCGGCGCACCACCCGCAGCAGCTCCTCGGGCTCGAAGGGCTTGGCGAGGTAGTCGTAGGCGCCCTCCCGCAAGGCGCTCACGGCGGCGGGCACCTCCGCGTAGGCCGTCATGAGCACAACTTCAGGCGGCGTCGGCAACGACCGCGCGAGGCGCAGCACCGAGGCGCCGTCGGCCCCGGGCAGGCGCACGTCGCTCACGACCACGGCGAAGGGCTCCTCCCGCAGGCGCTCCGCCGCCGCCTCGGCGTCCCCGACGGCGACCACCTCCAGGCGACCCGCGGTGAGCGCCCGGCTGAGCAGGCCCCGCAGGCTCTCGCGGTCCTCGACCAACAGCACACGCTCAGGCATGAGGCTCCTTCACCACCCAGGTCGCCGTGGTGCCGCCGCCGGGGCGGTCGTCGTGGTGGATGCGGCCGCCCAAGCTGCGCACGACGCGCTGGCAGACGGCGAGGCCGAGGCCCGTCCCGTCGGGGCGCCCGGTGACGAAGGGCTCATACAGCCGCCGCCGCACCGGCTCTGGCAGGCCCGGGCCCCGGTCGTGGACCCGCACGCCGACGCCAGGCACCAGCTCGACCTCGACGACGGCCCCCGCCGGGCTGGCCTCGATGGCGTTTCGCGCGAGGTTGTCGAGCACCTGCCGCGCGGCCGAGGGCGACGCGATGAGCGCCTCGCGGTCCTCGCCGCGCACGACGAGGCCCACGTCCCGGGCGTCCGCCATGGGGCCCAGGCGCTCCACGCAGCGCTCGGCGAGCTCCCCCAGCCGCACCGTCGTCGCGGGCTCCTCGCCGGGCCGGGCGAAGCCCAAGAGCCCGACGATCACCCGCCGGGCGTGCTCGGCCTCGTCCCGCACGTCGCGCAGCTCAGGCTCCTTGAGCCTCGGGTCGCCCAAGATCACCGTGAGCGGGTTGAGCAGCTCATGGGCCACCGCCGCGCTCAGCTCGCCCAAGGCCGCGAGGCGCTCGGCGCGCACCCGAGCCTCTTCGTCAGCGCGCAGGTGGTCGGCCATCTGGTTGAAGCCCCGGGCCAAGGCCGCGACCTCCCGATCCCCAGCCTCGACCGCCCGGGCGTCCCGCTCGCCGTGCCCCAGCCGCCGGGCCACCTGCCCCAGCTCGTCCAGGGGCGCGATGAGCCCCACGGAGAGCCCCCGGGCGAGGCCCCAGGCCAAGAGCGCACCCCAGGCCACGGCACCCGCCGAGATCACCAAGGCCCGCCGCGTGGCGTTCTGGGCCTCGACCCGGGCCCGGTCCGCCTCGCCGTCGAGCGCCATCATCGCCGCGCCGATGCGCCGGGCGGCCTGGGCGGCGAGGCTCTCGGTGACGGCGTGGGCCTCGGTCGCGTGGAGGCGGTCCAAGGTCCCCGCCCGCGCCGCCGGGGCCACGACCGACGAGAAGTGGGCGCGCTCGGCGCTGAGCGCCTGAATCGCCGCGCTCAGCTCGCCGACGGCCTCCTCCGGGAGCGGCAGGGCGACGACCGCCGCGATCGACTCCTCCAGCCGCGTCTCCGACGCCGTGAGGTGGTCCAGGTGCCCCGGCCCGCCCTCGATGTAGGTGTGCGCCTCGTGGGTGTAGAGCGCGAGCGCCGCCTCGCTGAGCGCGCCGAACGCCATCCGCTGCTGGTTCAGCGCCGCCTCACGCCGGGCCGCGCCGCGCACGTCGGCGAAGGCGAGGCCCACGGCCAAGGCCGCGAGGAGCTGGCCGCCGAGCGACAACGCGACGATCAGGTTGAACCGAGAGCGGGCGGACCGAGCGGCCATGAGCCTCCAGATCCATCCTCAGCAAGAACCGAGCCAGCCCCTCACGGCGGCCCGACCCCACGCCGAGGCCCCCAAGACGGGGTCGACGGCGCGGCGGCTGTGATGGATCTGGTCACAAGGGTAACGGCCCCGGTCACAGGCCGCCGTCACGCCGCGTCGCTCGCCCCGGCCTCACGGGCGCGGAGGGCCTCCTCCCGGCGGTCCTCCCAGTCGAGCTTAAACGACAAGAGCGTGTAGACGACGGGGTACACGAGGTTCAGCGCCACGAGCCACATCGGCGGGCTCGGGTAGAGCACGATAAGCGGGATCATCGTCGGCACCATCGTCCAGGCGCCCCAGAACAAGATCGTGCGGTGCTTCTTGACCCGGTTCGGGTACACAAACCGCACCGGGGCCACGCTCAAGGCCGCGAGCACGGTGACCACGGCGGCGACCACCCACGGCCCCATGTGCCGCAGGCCCACGTCGATGAACAGCGCCAGGAGGTTCCAGTACGAGGGGAAGCCCCGGAAGAAGCCCTTCTCGGCCTGTTTGGCGTCGGTGTGCACGAAGGCGTAGAGGCTGCCGATGAGCGCGAAGCCCGCGAACAAGGCCGCAGGCGCAGGCAACCAGCCCGCGTGCCAGATGAGCACGATCGGCACGAAGGTCCAGGTGAGGTAGTCGATGATGTTGTCCATCAAGGCGCCGTCCACCTCGGGCACCCGCTCCTTCACCTTCACCCGCCGGGCCAGGGGGCCGTCTACGCTGTCGACGACGATCGCCACGCCCATCCACAGGTACGCGTCGCCATACCGCCCCTCAAACACCGCCAACAGCGCCAACAGGCCCCAGATCACCCCCGTGGCGGTGAGCAGGTGAACACCCCAGGCCGCGAGGCGCAGGCCCGGATCAGAGACACGAAGGGTTCCGTCAGATGCCATTGACGCACCGGCTGGGTATGGAGGCGAGCCAGCATTATCGCAGCGGAGCGAAGACATGTCGATGAATCTCACCTGGGGCGCCCTGTTCGACCTCGACGGCACCCTGATGGACTCCGAGCGGCACAGCCACTCCGTCATCACCCGGGCGCTCGCCGCGCGCGGCCTGCCCGACCCCGGCC
>JBEAVX010000598.1:0-11602 GCA_041160755.1 Pseudomonadota bacterium | reverse complement strand
GGGTGAGATCGGCCTGGGCGTAGATCGGCTCCCGGGCGGCGAGGATGCCGCGCAGCTCACCCAAGGCGTCCGCCCGGCCCATCATCGGGCGCAGATCGCCTTGGGCCTGCACCCGGCGGAGGTGCTCCTGGGGGCTCGCGCGCAGCCAGAGCACCCACGCGCGCTGGCGGAGGCGGGTGAACAGGGCGGCGTCGGTGACCGCCGAGCCGCCGAGCTCGATCACCGCCGGGCCCGGCGCGGCGAGGAGCGCCGAGAGCACCTCCCCCGCCAGCGCGCGATACCGATCCGCGCCGTGGTACTCAAACAGCTCGGCGATGCGCATCCCGCCCCGGGCCTCGACCTCGCGGTCTAGCTCGACGAAGGGGCAGCCCAGGCGCGCGGCCAGGGCGGCGCCGACGGTGGACTTGCCCGCGCCGCGCAGGCCGACGAGGGCGATCTTCTCCCGAGGCGCGCCCAAGGTGCTGAGCAGGGCCGCGCGCTCCTCTGGCGGCAGGGCGAGCGCCCGCGCCGCGAGCGCATCGTCGGGATCGTCCCCGGGGCCCAAGCCCACGACGAGCTGGGTCAACGACACCCCGAGGGCCTCGGCGAGCTCCGCCAAACGCAGCACGGAGAGGTTGCCTTCGCCGCCCTCGACCTGCACCAAGAATCGTGGCGACACCCCGGCGCGCTCGCCGAGGGCCTTCTGGGTGAGGCCACGGCGCTGGCGCAGGTCGCGGAGGCGGCGGCCCAGCGCCGCGAGCAGGGTGGGCCCGTCTTGGGGGAGGCTCGTTGAGTTCATGGGATGCAGTATAATTCACCTTGTTTCGTTTGCAAACCTGATCTTCCGCATTATACTGCGCACCACAACCATGAGAGGATGAGCCAATGGCTGAAGGTGTCGAGACCCCCGTGTCCTTTGAGGTTCAACCCTACGGCTGGACCCACTGGCAGCTCGCCCTGGACGGCGAGGTCGCGACGCTGCGCATGAGCGTCAACGAAGACCGCGGCCTCCGCCCGGGCTACGAGCTCAAGCTCAACAGCTACGACCTCGGCGTCGACATCGAGCTCTACGACATCGTCGAGCGCCTCCGCTTCGAGCACCCCGAGGTCAAGGTGATCGTCGTCACCTCGGCCACGGACCGCGTGTTCTGCGCCGGGGCCAACATCCGGATGCTCGCCCAGTCCACCCACGCCTTCAAGGTCAACTTCTGCAAGTTCACCAACGAGACCCGCTGCTCGTTGGAGGAGCCCGAGGGCCCCCGGGTGATCGCCGCCGTGAACGGCGCCTGCGCCGGCGGCGGCTATGAGCTGGCCCTGGCCTGCCACGAGATCTACCTCGTCGACGACGGCTCCTCCGCCGTCTCCTTGCCCGAGGTGCCGCTGTTGGGCGTCTTGCCGGGCACCGGCGGCCTCACGCGGCTCACCGACAAACGGAAGGTCCGCCGCGACCTCGCCGATCTCTTCTGCACCAAGGCTGAAGGCTTCAAGGCCCGGGACGCGCTCAAGGGCCGCTTCGTGGACGGCACCTTCCCCCGCTCACGCTGGGCGGATGGGGTCAAGGGCGTCGCCCAGAAGGCCGTCGCCAAGGTCCAAGGCGGCGCCGCCGTCGGGGCCCAGGGCGTCACGCTCAACCCCCTCAAGATCAACCCCGTGAAGGGCGGTCTCGCCGGGGAGCACGTCTCCGTCACCTTCGACGACGCCGGGCGCACCGCCACGCTCACCGTGAAGGGCCCCGCCACCGCGCCGCCCACGTCCCACGAGGCGCTCTTGGCCTTGGGCGATGCCGCGTGGAGCGTCGCCGCCTTCCGTGAGCTGGAGCGCATCATCTTTGAGCTGCGCTTCAACCACCCCACCCTCGGCCTCTTGCTCATCGAGACGGCGGGGGATCAGGCCCAGGTGCTCGCCTGGGACGAGGCCTTGGCCAAGCTCGCCGCCGAGGGCTCTTGGCTCGCCACCCAGACGATCTGCCTCCAGCGCCGCACGCTCCGCCGCATGGACAACATGTCCCGCTCGATGTACGCCGTGCTGCGCCCGGGCCACGCCTTCGCCGGGGTGCTCTTTGAGCTGGCCGTCTCCGCCGACCGCTCGTTCATGCTGGCCGATGACGACGGCAAGAACGCCCTGCGCCTGGGCGCGGCGAACTTCGGCCGCTTCCCGATGATGAACGGCCGCACCCGCCTGGAGGTCCGCTACTACGGCGAGCCCGAGAAGGTCGCCGAGCTGGAGGCCATCGACGAGGCGATCACCGCCGAGGACGCGGCGGATCACGGCCTCGTCACCTCCGCGCCGGACGAGATCGACTGGGACGATGAGCTGCGCATCAGCGTCGAGGAGCGCGCCAGCCTCTCCCCCGACGCCTTGACGGGCATGGAGCAGAACCTGCGGTTTGTCGGCGCCGAGAGCTGCGACACCCGCATCTTTGGCCGCCTCACGGCCTGGCAGAACTGGATCTTCCAGCGTCCCAACGCCGTCGGCGCCCAGGGGGCCCTCACCCTGTACGGCCACCCCGAGCGCCCCACCTTCGATTACAAACGCACCTGACCACCAGCCCCCGCGGGCCAACCCACACACAGACGGAGAGACCATGAGCTCGATCGACTACCAAGAGAGGATCCCCAACAACGTGGATCTCTCGACGGATCGGCGCCTCCAGCGCGCCTTAGAGAAGTGGCAGCCCGCGTTTCTGGACTGGTGGAACGAGATGGGCCCCGAGGGTTACCAGGCCTCTGACGTGTACCTGCGCACCGCCGTCTCCACTGAGCCCGGCGGCTGGGCCAACTTCGGCTTCGTCAAGATGCCCGAGTACCGCTGGGGCATCTTCTTGGACGCCCCCGAGGAGGGCCGCGTCATCCCCGGCGGCGACCACGCCGGGGAGCCCGTGTGGCAAGAGGTGCCCGGCGAGTACCGCAACGCCCTGCGCCGCATCATCGTCACCCAGGCCGACACCGAGCCCGCGTCGGTCGAGCAGCAGCGCTGGCTGGGCAAGACCTGCCCGTCTGTGCTCGACATGCGCAACCTGTTCCAGGTGAACGTCGAGGAGGGCCGCCACCTGTGGGCGATGGTCTACCTGCTCCACGCCTACTTCGGCAAAGACGGCCGCGACGAGGCCGATGATCTCCTCGCCCGCCGCTCCGGCGACGCCGACAAGCCCCGCATCCTCGACGCCTTCAACCAGCCCTGCCCCGACTGGTTGACCTTCTACTGCTTCACCTGCTTCACCGACCGCGACGGCAAGTACCAGCTCGGCGCCTTGGCCGAGTCGGGCTTCGATCCGCTCTCCCGCACCTGCAAGTTTATGCTCACCGAGGAGGCCCACCACCTCAGCGTCGGCGAGACCGGCGTGGAGCGGGTGCTGCGCCGTGGGGCCCAGCTCGCGAAGCTCGACCCCAACGGCGACGCCCGCAACCAGGGCGGCATCGACGTCGGCACCGTGCGCAAGTGGATCAACTACTGGTTCAGCTACTCGCTCGACCTCTTCGGCTCGGAGATCAGCTCCAACGCCGCGGACTACTTCGCCTCGGGCCTCAAGGGCCGCTGGCGTGAGGCCAAAGACTTCACCGAGCACAGCGCGCTCAACCAGATGTACAGCCTGCCCGTGGTCGACGGCGGCCGCTTGAAGGTCGAGGACGTGCCCCTGCGCAACGCCATGAACGAGGTGCTGCGCCAGTCCTACATCAAGGACTGCGCCCGCGTGGTGAAGCGCTGGAACGAGGCCTTGGCTGAGGAGGGCTCGGACGAGCGCATTGAGCTCCCCTCCTCCCGCTTCTTCCGCCGCCAAGGCATCTACGCCAGCGCCCACTTCACCCCCACGGGTGATTTGATCTCCGCGGACGAGTTCGGCGCCCGGGCGCACGAGTGGCTGCCCAGCGACGCCGACCGCGCCTACGTCGCGAGCCTCATGCAGCCCGTCATCGAGCCCGGCAAGATGGCGAACTGGGTGGCCGCTCCCCGGCGCGGCATCGACGGCAAGCCCGTCGAGTTTGAGTACGTCCGCCTGTCCTGATCCGGTCAAAAATCGGCGGTGAAGCCGCTGATCTGGACGCAGACATCCCCTCGGCCCCGGACAGGTTTTGGCCTGTTCCGGGGCCGTCTCATGTTATGTTGTTTGGGCTGAACGAGAGCCCGCGACGATCGCGGGAAGCTGCCGCCCGAGCCAAAAATCGCCGACCTCAGGGCCGCCCCGAGCCCACCCCCCGGGGCGGCCTTCACTGTGTCATGCCTGGTCAGGTCATGTTCCTCCTGCGCCTAAAAACCCCCAAGAAGGGAGCCTTCATGCCCGAGATCTCTCTCACGGACTTCGTGAACTTCGTCACCCGCGTCGGCAGCGCGCGGCTCACCCTGGTGCGTGAGATCCGCAGCCGGGGCGATTACGACCCCATCCGCGACTTCTGGCGCGATCTGCGCGACGGCCTCGTCACCTCCCACCGCGACGGCCTCATCGACAAGCACGATCTCGACGAGCTGGTGAACAAACAACCCGAGCCCCGCCGCGAACATTACCGCGCCGCCGTCGCCGGATACAAACGATTCTTGGGCCGCAAGAGCGCGGTCTGGTTTGATCCCCAGCCGATCACCTGGCAGCGTGAGGAGCTCGGCATCCGCGTGAACCCCGAGCTGGGCCTCTTGCTCAACGGACAACGCACGGTCATCAAGCTGCATTTCCGCAGCCGCAGCCTCTCCAAACGCCAGATCGAGTGCATTCTGCTGCTGATGGAGGACGCCCTGCGCCCCATGTCCCAGCCCGGCGACCGCTTCGCCGTGCTTGACGTACAGTCGGGCAAGCTCTTTGTGAGCGATGAGCCGCGCTGGGGTCTGCGACCGTTCTTGGTGGGCGAGGCCCAGGCGTTTCTGACGATGTGGCGGGAGATCGACCGTGAGGAGCGCCTCGCCGCCGCCGAGCGCTGGGCCGCCGAGCGCCCGGTGCCCGCCCCGGCTTTGCGCCTGAGCGGCGACGCCTTGCTGCGTGTGGGGGGATGAACCACAGACGCCGGGGAGGTGCCGCCGTCAGTCCTCGACGGGCTCCGGTGGCGCCTCTCCGCGCCGATCCTTGAGCGCGCCCCCCGGCTCGTCGGGGGTGAGGCCCGCGTTGACCTCAAAGGGCAGGGTCACCTCGATCCCGCCCGGCGCCGGGGGCCAGGCCTGCTCATAGACCGCGCCTGAGAAGCAGCCGGTGACGGCGAGGGGCATGTCCTGGCGCTCAGACACCCAGGCGTCTTGAACCCCCTTCGGGCCCAAGGTGAAGCTGAGCACGACGCTGCCAGAGATCGACGGGTCCACCTCAGCCCAGGCGTCGATACAGTCGGCGATGGACTCGCGGAGCTGGGGCAAGACCGACGAGATGCCCTCCGCGCTCAGGGGGATCGAGGGGTCAACGCCAGCCGTCGGCGGGTCGCTGTCCTCGTGCTTTTGGGTGGCGGGCGCCTCCTTCTTCGGCGCGGGCGGCGGGAGGCGCACCCGACTCGCGGTCGCCTCGGGTGTGGCCTCGGGCGAGGGCTGAGGTGGCGTCTCCGACGGCGTCCCGGGCGGCGTCCCAGGCGGCGTCGCGGGCACCTCCGCTGGCTTGGGCGCGTCCCGGAGGACCTTCGGCGTCTCCGAGCCTACGCCGCTCACCACGAGCAGCGCGAGGCCCAGCAGCGCGCAAGCGCCAAGCCACAGGGCGGTGAGGCGCTTGAGGCTCATCAGCGACTCAGCGGCTCGCCGGGACGTAGCTCAGGCTGACGTAGGTGCCTGAGCCCATCGGGTTCGGCATCGTCGTCACCGAGGCCACCTCGCCGGTCATGCGGTAGCCGCTCACGCTCACGGTGAGGCCCTCGGAGGTCTCGCTCGTGGACTCGCTGAGCTCCATCTTCCGGGCGACGAACTCCCGGCGATACTTGTCCACGAGCTTCTTGGGGTCGCCGTCGGTGGTGAAGGTCACCGCGTAGCTCACCTGGCCGTTGGAGCTGTTCTTCGCGCCGTAGATGATCTCCGCGTCTTTGGGCACCTCGAAGGGGAAGCCCGCGGGCACCTTGCCCGCGCCGAGGCCGGGGATGGTGGTCGAGCCGCCCTGCTGCGCCAACGGCTCATCGAGCTCGTTGAACACGGCGTTCAGGGAGCTGCCCAAGGACGTCAGCAGGACGATGGTGATCAGCGACCCGACCCCACAGAACGCGGCGAAGACGACGCCGACCCCGATGGCCACCTTCGCGCCCGTGCCCATGCCGCCGCTCGCGGGCGGGGGGCTCGCCTTGGCCGGGGCCACCGGCGGGCGCGCGTCGGTCGGCGGGCGCGGCGGGAGGCTGCTCGTCTCGCCACGGGCGGCGCGTAAGGCGATCACGAGCTGCTCTAAGTCGTGTAAGCGGCTCTCGCGGATCGGGTCGGTCGCGCGGCGCACGGCGTCCCGCACCCCCTCCGGGGAGGTCGGGCCGGGGTCCATCGGCTCGGCGCTGAGCTTGGCGCCGATCATCCGCGCCACCACGGCGCCGCCGGAGTCGTTCTCGCCGCCGAAGGCCGACTTGCCCGTGAGCGCCTCCCACAAGACCAGGCCCAAGGCGTAGATGTCGGCGCGGGAGTCGGCCTGGGCGCCCTGAAAGACCTCCGGGGCCATGTACGCCAAGGTGCCCGCGACGCTGCCGTCTTGGGTGAAACGTTCAGCGCCGGTCTGCACGGCCACGCCGAAGTCGAGCAGCTTGGGGCGGCCCTCCCGGGTGATCATGATGTTCTCGGGCTTGATGTCGCGGTGGGTCACCCCGGCGCGGTGGGCGATCACGAGGCCGTCGCCCAGCTCCGAGAACAGGCGGCAGGCCTCGTCCCAGCCCAAAGGACCACGCTTGAGGCGCTCGGACAGGGGCTCGCCCTCGACCAGCTCCATCGCCATGTACAACAGGCCGCGCGTGAGGTCTTCGCCGCCGCCGAGCACTTGCACCACGGCGGGGTGCTTGAGCGAGGCGAGCACCTCGACCTCTTGCACAAAACGCTCCCGGGCCGCGCCGAGGTCGTGGGGCTTGAGCACCTTGACCGCCGCGCGCACCCGCTGGCTGAGCCCGCTGTGACACGCGAACACCGCGCCCATGCCGCCCTCGCCGAGCTGGCTCTCGACGACCCATTCTCCGATACGATCACCCGCGACGAGCATCCACACCTCACGCGCATGAGGCTACTCCACCGCGCACGCGGAGGCGAGCGTTCAGGCGCAGCAACCCCAACTCTCCTCGACCCCAACCCCCCGGAGCGACCCGCCATGATCACCCTCTACGCCTGGAGCACCCCCAACGGACGTAAGCCCCTCATCCTGCTTGAGGAGCTCGGCGCGCCCTACACCTTACGCCCGGTGCCGCTGGACGGCGCGCAGAAGGCCCCGGAGTTCTTGAAGCTCAACCCCAACGGCAAGATCCCCGCGCTCCTCGACACCGACGGCGCCGAGCCGATCATCGTCTTCGAGAGCGGCGCGATCCTCCAGCACCTCGCCGAGCGCTTCGGCGCGTTCTTGCCCACGAGCGGCCAAGCCCGGGCCTCCGCCTTGGCCTGGCTTCACTTCCAGATGTCCGCCGTCGGCCCCATGGCCGGGCAGCTCGGCCAGTTCTTGCGCCGCCACAGCGACGACGCCGTGGGCATCGCGCACTTCCGCGAGGAGGTGGACCGGGTGTACGGCGTGCTCAACACCCGGCTCGGCGAGGCGCCGTACCTCGCGGGCGACGAGGTCAGCATCGCCGACTTCGCCACCTGGCCTTGGGTCGACGGGCGGCGCTTCATCCAGCTTGACCTGGAGCGTTTCCCCAACGTGCTCGCCTGGTTCAACCGCCTCGGCGAGCGCCCGGCGCTGCGGCGCGCCATGGACATCAAGTTCACCGGCGTCTGAGCTGGGCTAGCCCTCGTCGCCTGGGGCGAGGGCTTTGCCCTTGAGGCCCAAGAAGGCCTGCACGCCGTCAGGGTAGACGTGCAGGTTTCGTGAGGTCGCCGTGATGTTGAAGTGCGCGCAGTAGGCGGCGTAGAACGCCTCGTTGGGCGTCCAGCCCTCAGCGTCGGCGCTGAACTCGGGCTTGAGGCGGTCGAGGAAGAACATGCCCACCTCGCCGATGTTCTTGACCTCTTGCAGCCCCCGGAAGCTGGAGTCGAAGAAGGCCTGAATCTGCTCGTGGGTGGCCGCCGAGATGTTGATGCGCCCGGGCTCGCTGGCGCTCTCCATGCGGGCGGCGACGTTGACCGAGTGGCCCCAGATGTCGAAGAAGTACTTCTTGTTGCCGACCACGCCGGAGATGCACGGCCCGGAGTGCATGCCGATGCGGATGTCCCAGTTGTTGAGGTCGAAGCCGCCGACCACCCGGGGCTCGCTGCGGATCTCTTTCATCAGCCGCATGATGTGCAGGGCCGCCAAGGCGCCATCGACGGCGTGGGACTCCTTCTTCATCGGCAGGCCCGACGCGCACATGTACGAGTCGCCGATGGTCTTGATCTTCTCGATGCCGAAGCGGTCCATGGTGTCGTCGTAGGCTGAGAAGTAGGCGTTCAGCTTACGGACCAGGGTGACGGGCTCTAGGTAGTAGGCGAGCTTCGAGAACGCGACGACGTCGGTGAACAGGATGGTGCAGTCGCGGTAGGCGCGCGGCCGCACGGCGCGGGTGTTGATCAGCTCCCCGGCGATGTGCCGGGGGATGATGTTGAGCGCCAGCTCCTTGAACAGCAGGCTCTCCTTCTGGAAGGTCTCCATCAGGCCCACGACCGGGTCCCAGTTTGCGGTCACACACTCCAGGACCTCCCCCTCGGGCGTCATCACCGGGATGATCTGCCACTTCACCGAGACGACCTTGCCGTCTTTGAGGGCGAGCTCGGCGTAGAGCTCCTCCCCGGCCGCGAGGTGCTGGGCCACCTCGGGCACGGTGCCCTTGTTGAACAGGGCCTGGAGCCTGGGCTCGGGGTTGAGCAGCGCGTCGAGCAGCTTCACCGCGCCTGTGTTGCGCGCGCTGACCTGGCCGTCGCTTCGAACCTCGAAGACGACGAACTCCACCAGATCTAAGATGCTGCGCGAGCGCATAGGTCCCCTCTGACGCTGGACGCTCTGAGCGCGAGGCTCAGAGCTCCTTCACGTCCTCGAACCGGGTGCGAGCGCCGACCTCTTCTTCTTCGATGTCGAGAAGGATAGGCAAGGTCTCCTGCTGCCAGTCGTCCTCTTCTAGGCGCTTCACGACGACCGGGCCGTCTACCGACTGGTAGATGAGCTCGGTGATGTCCATGATCACGTAGAAGCCGTTCGAGTTGCAGAAGGACAGCCCCGTGAAGTCCAAGGTGACCTTCCTCGCGCCACAGTCCGGCAAGATGCTGGACAGCTCGTCGAGGTAGTTCTTGAGCTCCTTGTGGGGGTTCTCCACGCGGATGACGCCGTTGAAGGCGACCTCCAGGTGGTCGCCGTCCAAGCGCGCCACCGAGGTGAAGACGGACTGCCCACCGTCCATGATGTCCCCGTAGGTGAGCACCCTCATGGCGTACCTCCCACGTCGAGCTGCGAGGTGACGACCAGATAGCCGCCCTCGTAGCTGACAGAAAGCTGCGACTTGTTCTCTGCGACCAGGCGGATCAGACCGAGGCCCCCCTTCTCTTTGAGCCGCCTACGCTCCCGGATGGTATCTCGCATAAGCCTCTTGAGGTCCTCGGCCTGGTTGATCCTGTCCACTTGGACGCGGACCTTGTCAAATTGGTCTGGAGTGACCGCGTTTTTTACGCGGATGATGAGCCGGTCCTGGTTCACGTCGAGGTCCAACATCATCTGGCTCGTCGGCTCGACGGTGTTCTGAAGGACATTGGTGACCAGCTCGCTGATGAGGATGTTCGCCCGCTTGCTGACGATGCGGGGGTAGAAGGCGCCGAGCAGCTCTTGGCAGAAGTTGCCGATCAAGCCGCTGAGATCACACAGGATGAACTGAATCGGAGAGAAAGCATACGAGATCGAGATGTTCGCCTTGGCGAGCTGGCTCTCAAGCTCGGATCCACCCATGGCGGAGGGGCTCAACATCACCCCACCTTCCTCAGCACCATGAGCGTGATGTCGTCGGAGTCACGCCCGCGGAAGGCCTGGTAGTCGGCCACGCAGGCGTCTACGATCTCCTGAACAGGACGCTCGCGGTGCTGCTCGACCAGGGCGTTGACGCGGCGCACGGTGTAGTCGTGGCCCTCGGCGTCTTGGGCCTCGACCATGCCATCGGTGTACAGCGCCAGCACGTCGCCGGTCTTGAACGGGAGGCTGTGCTCGATGTAGGGCTTCTTGCGCAGGCCCAAGAAGTGCTGGCTCTTGTCGAAGCTCGTGTGTTGATCGCCGCTCAACAAGAGCCCGAAGCCGCCGCCGCAGACGTAGCGCAGGCTCTCTTCGCCGAAGACGACGAAGTTCACCGTGGCGTACTTCTTGACCTCCCGCAGGAACTCGTAGCTGACGTCGTTGACCTGGGAGAGGATCTCGGCGGGCGAGTCGGAGTGGCCCATCGCCTGGGCGAGCTGCGACTTGAGCCAGGCCATCACCAAGGCCGCCGAGACGCCGTGGCCGGAGATGTCGAAGACGCCCGTCGCGGGGCTGCCGTCTTTCACCCGGTAGTAGTCGTAGTAGTCGCCGCCGACCTCCGTCATCTGGCGGTGGTAGACCGCGACCTCAAAGGCGGACCCCAAGGCGCTGGCGTCCCGGGGCATGAGCGCCTGCTGGATCTGGCTGCCGACCTGGAGGTCGTCTTGCATGATCGCGTTGGCGCGAGCGAGCTCTTGCTCCTTCTCGTCCAGGCGCTCATAGGCGTGCTTGAGGTTGTCGTTCGTCGTGCTCCAGTAGGCGTTGGCCCGCTCTCGTTCCTTGACCAAGCCCTTGTACTTCCAAAAGAAGCGCGCGAGCTCTTGGGGGCTGAGGACGGCTTCCGCCGGGGGCGCTTGGAGCGCGATCAGCTCTTCGAGGGTCATGTGGTTGCCCTCGTTGGCGAGCCCATCACGACCTCGTCGTGGGGTCGCCGCCATGTTGTGGAACCGTTCATCCAGGACTCCGCCGCAGGATCGCGGGATCTGACGCTTGGGTGGGCGGGCTCAATGATACTCGACGAAGTAACGGTGCGTGGTCGGGTCGTAGACCACGTCCACAAAGTCGAGATCGCCGGGCGCGCTCATGCCGCCGATGAGCACGCCGCGCTCCAGGTGTTTGTCGAAGGGGGTTGTGGAGTGAATCACCGCCCGGCCCGCCGCCGAGTCGATGTGCTCCAAGACGAACAGCCCCACGTCTTCGGGAGGCCCCTTCACGACGCTGGCGTAGCCCAAGGAGCCGGTCTGAAAGTGAAGGAAGTCTTCGCCGCGCTTGATGAACTCCTTGCCGGGCCCGAACGTGTACCACGCCCTCATCATCTCGATGCCGACCCGCTCAAGGATCGGCTCGCTGCTCGTGTAGGAGTCGATGACGGTGCGCTCAAGCTCACGCAGGCGCTCGTAGGGGTACCAGGCGCCGAACTCGTCGTTGCTCCGCAGGCGCCCGGCGCGCGGGCCCGCGACGATGTTCAGGTTCACGCAGGCCTGGGCGAAACCTGCGACGAGGCTCCCGAAGATCTGCAACGATTCATTCTTGGGCTCACTCATGATGAGTCTCCAGGGGGCGGGTCGACCGGACGAGTCGACGGGGTCAGCACATGGT
>JBEAVX010000583.1:0-10946 GCA_041160755.1 Pseudomonadota bacterium | reverse complement strand
CACAAACCCCGACGGCCCCCTCGTGGAGCTTCTGCGCGCGGGAGATTGAGCCATGAGCTCCGGCAAAGGACGATTCCTCTCCTTTTTCGGTGGGCTGCTGCTCACCGAGGCCACGATCACCCACAATGAGGCGTTGGGCCCGTATCGCCGCCTCACCGTTCGCGGCGAGGGACTGCAGACCAAGGCCTTTGAGCCCGGCGACAAGCTCCAGCTCCTCCTGCCCGGCGACGACGTGCGCACCTACACGCCGATCACCTGGGCGCGCGGCGAGACGAGCCTCTTGGTCTACCTTCACGGGGAGACCACCCCGGCGCCGCGCTGGGCGCAGGCCGCCGCGCCGGGCGATGTCTTGCGCTTTATCGGCCCCCAGCGGTCCCTGAGCCTAGCGCCGGGGCCGGTCGTGATCCTCGGCGATGAGACGTCTGTCGCCGTCGCCGCGGCGTACAGCCTCGCGCGGCCCGGACAGGTCACGGCGGTGCTCTCTGTGATGGATGTGGACGCCGCCCGCGTCGCCGCCGCCGCCGTGGGGCTCCCCGCGCCGTCCCTGCTCACCCGGCCGGCCGACCTGAGCGCCCATCACCAAGCCATCGCCGAGGCCGCGCAGGCCGCCGGGGCGGGCGCGCCTGGGGTCTCGGTCGGCCTCTGCGGCGGCGCCGCGCTCATCCAGGGGGTGCGCGCCGCCCTGCGGGATCGGGGCGTCTCGGGCGTGAAGGTCAAGGCGTACTGGGCCCCGGGGAAGGTCGGCCTCGATTGAGCCGATCCAGCCGCCGTCAGGGATCGCCCGGCGGCGTCAGAGATCTTCGGCCGCCGTCAGCGGGCCGATGCCGAGCTCAAAGTGCGCGTCGATGACCGCGATGGCCTCGGCGACGAGCGGCGCCCCGGCGGGGCCGACGACGTAATGCGCGGGGTTCACGCCGACCCGGGCGTATCCGCCGGTGGGGCCGGGGCCCACGACGCCCAAGGACTGTGGCAGGTGGGCGTCCGCCTCGGTGGCGATGCGCCAGGTCGGGTCGCGGACGAGGGAGAAGCTGCAGCTCTCGCTGACCGGGCGCGAGCCCATCGCCGTGAAGCTGAGCTGGCGGGTGGTGTCCGCCACAGAGACGATGAGCTCCTCCAGCGCCTCACCATGCCAGTCAAGCGGCAGGCCCTCGATGCTCGCGAAGTGCATCAGCACCAGCGGAAGCTCGGGCAGGGCGCGGCCCAAGACCAAGAGCGCGGCGCCGAAGCGGGGGTTCAGCTCGGTGGGGAAGAAGCCGTCCCGGGTCATCACGCCGTCGAGGGTGAACACGCCCCGGTATCCGAGGGTGTCACGAAGGTGGGTCCCGGCGCGGCGGGCGGCCTCACGCATCTCTTCGCGGCCCGCTGGGGAGGGATCCCAAGAGGTCGCCGCCTGGGCGTAAAAGAAGACCGGCGGCGTCGGGCGGCGCAGCACGAGCATCTCGCAGGGGCGAAACACCCGCACGCCGTCGGGCAACACCCAGCCGTGAATGGAGCATGGCACCCCCTCCAAAAAAGGCATGACCCGGGCCGAGTCGCAGCTCTTGGAGAGCGTCTCAAACGCCTCGTCCGCGTCTTGGGCGTCACGGACCCAGCGCGTGAGCGCGGCGGCCCCGTTGAAGCCTTCGCGGGCGTCCCCGGCCCAGACCGTGCCGTGGCCCTGATCCAGCGCCTCGGCGGCGTCGCGTAAGGCCTCCCGGGTGACGGGCACGACCCGGTGCGGGGCCACACGAACCCCCGCGGCGCTGAGCACGGCGTCGATGACGACCTTGTCCTCTAAGGCGCGCCAGGCGGCGGGGCGGGCGCCAAACACCGGGCGGTTGAGCTGGGGCAGGCCGGTCATGTAGAACGGCGCGATGACCTGGGCCGCGTGCTCGGGATCAAAACGGTCCACCTGGGCCTGCACCTCGGCGGGGGGCGCGCACAGGACACGCTCCGCCGCGCGGATCACCTCCATGAAGCCCAAAGGCAGGCGCTCGTCGATGAGGATCTGCTCAAAGCCGTGCTCTTGTGGCAACACGCCCGTCCCACGGGCGATGCCGACGCAGAGGACACGCTCCACGCCCAAGGCGCGCAGGCCCAGGGCGAGGCCCGTGGTGGCGGCGAGCATGTCGGCGGTGACGATGAACGGGCGGCCTTGGAGGAAGGGCGCGAGGGACTCAGACCAGTGTTCACGGCGCATACGGGATAGGGTATCCCAAGCCTCAGGAGTGTTCATGCCGATCCTCGACCTGCCCGACGCGACGGTGTTTTTTGACCAGGCCGGCCACGCGGGGCCCCGGGTGATGATGGTGCAAGGCGCCGGGGTCGTCGGCGAGGGCTGGCGCGGGATCGTGAACCTCCTCGCCGCCGACCACCAGCTCGCCTGGCACGACAACCGGGGCGTCGGCAAGAGCCTTCCTTTGCGCGGGCCGGTCAGCGTCGAGGCCATGGCGTCGGACACCCTCGCCGTGCTGGACCGCCTGGGCTGGGAAGACGCCCACCTCGTCGGGCACTCCTTGGGCGGGCTCGTCGTGCAGGAGGTGGCGCGGCGACAACCCAGCCGCGCGCGCAGCCTCAGCCTGATCTCGACGACGGGCCGGGGCCGAGACGTGATGTTCAACATGCCGGTCTCGGCCTGGGGCGCGTCGCTGCGCATGACCTTCGGCGCCGAGCGCAGCCGGTGGTTGGCCCTCGCCGAGCTCTCGTTGTCTCCCGCCGCGATCAAACGCCTGGGGGACGACGAGATCATCGCCCTGCTCAAGCGCTCGTTCTGCGAGGGGTTTGTGTCCATGCCCGCCGTGGTCCGGGCCCAGACCGGGGCCTTGTGGGCGCACAGTCAGCCCGACTTCGCCCCGCTCCAGACCGTGCCGACCCTGATCCTCACCGGCAGCGAAGACCGCACGGTTCATACGCGGCTCAGCGACGATCTACACGCCGCCTTGCCCCAGGCGAAGCTCGTGCGGATGCCCGGCGAGGCCCACGCGCTCATCCTCACCGAGCTGGAGACCGTCGCCTCCCTGCTCGCCGGGCACTTCGCGGACGCCGAGGCGGAATCTCTGAACACGCCTCGGAATCCCTGACACACGGTCAGACCGCGCTCAGCGCAGCCAGATCGCCTGGGCCGCGCCCGCCGCGGGGTAGGTGACCCAGGCGCTCGTGCCATAGCCGCTGTGCATCCAGCGAGAGCTGGCGTCGACACCACACATCGTCAGGCCGGCGTTGGCCCCGGTGCTCGCCGAGAAGTCCCAGCCCGAGCCCAAGCTGCCGTGGGTCTTGCAGTCGTTCGGCGCGCCCGAGGGCTTGTTCACCTGGCCTGAGCCGCTGTCGGTGTAGCTCGCCGCCCCGGCGCACCAGTAGTAGCCGTTGCTGTCGTTGTACAGCAGATAGCCGTTCTGACCGAAGTCGATGCGCAGCTCGCTGGCGTTGATGTCGTTGGAGACGTAGGTCTGGGCGCCCTTCAGGTACGACGCGATGCGGAGCGTCGTGAAGGTGAACTCGTTGATGTTCAGCCAGCCGCCGAACGCCGTCGAAGACGAGGACGCCGTCGCGGGGTCGGTCTGGAGGTGGCTCGTGTCCTCGTAGGTGCCGCCGACGTCGGAGTAGCTGTCGTAGTCTACGGAGTTCTTCACCATGCCCAAGGTCCAGCCGCCGCCGTCCGTGGTCATGTCGCAGTAGACATCAAACACGGTCCCGCTCACGGGCTCGATGGTGTACACGCCGTCCGTGGCCGAGGGCTGGTCGCCGAGGATGTCGAGGCAGGTCGTCGCCGCGCAGGCCACGTCGCTGCCCAGCACGCCGTCGTCTACGTCGCCGTCACAGTCGTTGTCTACGTCGTCGCACAGCTCCGTGGCGCCGGTGTACGTCGTCTTGTCGCCGTCGTCGCAGTCCTTGTTGTTGCCGATGTAGCCCGAGGGCCGCGAGCAGGCCTTCGCGGTGACGGAGATGTCGCCGTACCCGTCGGCGTCGGTGTCGGCGTAGTAGGTCTTCAGATCGATGGCGTCGGTGTCGATGACGCTGTCGCAGTTGTTGTCTACGCTGTCGCAGACCTCGGACGCGGCGGGGTTCACGGCCTTGTTGGCGTCGTCACAGTCGTTCGGATCGCTGACCGTGCCCGAGGGCTGGTCGCAGGCGAGGCTCGTGGCGCCGCCGTCGCCGTAGCCGTCGCCGTCGCTGTCGTCGTACCAGGTCGCGGCGTCGGCGGCGGTGGCCTCGTCCGTGGCGCCGTCGCAGTTGTTGTCGAGGCCGTCACACAGCTCGGTCCCGGCGGGGCTCACGCCCGTGGCGCCGTCGTCGCAGTCCTCGTTGTTGGTGACGTTTCCGGTGGGCGTCTCACAGCTCAAGGTGGCGCCGTCGGGGTCACCGTACCCGTCGCCGTCGCCGTCGCTGTAGGTGGTCGTGGCGGTGCTGGTGTCGAGGCTGTCGTCGGCGTCGTCGATCAGGCCGTCGCAGTCCTCATCGATGCCGCTGCAGACCTCCTGCGCGGCGGGGTTCACGCCGACGTCATCGTCATCACAGTCGGCGCCGACGGACGAGTAGCCCTCTGGGGCCGCGCAGGCCGCCTCGGGGAAGTCGTCGTCGCCATAGCCATCGGCGTCACGATCTTGGTAGAAGGTGGTGGTGACGCCCTCATCCGTGGCGCCGTCGCAGTTGTTGTCGCGCTCGTCGCAGACCTCCTCGGCGCTGGGGTTCACCGCGACGTCGCTGTCGTCACACTCCTCACAGGCGGCGAAGCCGTCGCCGTCGCCGTCGTTGTAGCCGACAGATCCGTCACAGTTGTAGTCGTTGGGGTCGGCGCAGTCGGTCTCGGCGGCGCCGGGGTTGTACGCGGCGTCACCGTCGTCGCAGTCTCCCGCCACATCGACGGCGCCCTCGGGGGGCTCACAGGCGATGGTCTCCGTGCCGACGTCGCCGTAACCATCGGCGTCGGCGTCGGTGTACCAGGCGGTGCCGACGCCCTCGTCCACGGCGCCGTCGCAGTTGTTGTCGAGGCCGTCGCAGAGCTCCTGGGCGCCGGGGCTCACCGTCGCGTCCTCGTCGTCACAGTCCTCCTCCGCAGGCACCCCGTCCCCGTCGTTGTCGACCACCTCGGTTGGGCCGGAGTCATCGGCGGGCACAGAGTCCGATGAGACGCCGTCGTCATCGCCTTTGCAGGCGGCGAGGGCGAACAGGGAGAAGAGCAGGACCATCTTGGCGTTTGACATCATGAGGCTCCATCGTCTTGCGGAGTGAAACCTCAAGATACCACGGCCATCGCTTAGGGGAGGCTAAAGTTCAGCCGGTAGAAGCTGTTGCCCAACGAGGTGCAGCTCTGGTGCCAGACCCACTGGGCGCCGAGGCCGCGTAAGGTGGCCGGGGCGCTGCCCCAGTAGCTCGACACCTGGCTCGACGCGCACAGAAGCGGCGTCGTCCACGACGAGTCGTCGAAGTCCACCTCGGCCCAGTCGCTCGCCGTCGTGTTGTCCGCCATGAGCCAGTCCCCGGCGCCGCCCGTCGTGTAGGTGACGGTGCCGTCGATAGACACCGCCGCCAAGAACCCGGCGATGGCGGCGCCGGTGTCTGACACATACGCCGCGAAGGTGTGATCGCCCGAGTCCAGGGTCATCGTGACGCTCTCGACGGTGTTCCAGCCGCCGTCCCCCAAGGCGTACACCCCATCGACGTAGCCGTCCCAGTCGTCGTCGCCGGTGCCGTAGATCACCACGGTGTAGCTGATCTCGTTGCAGTCGGTGATGCTGTCGCCGTCGGCGTCAAACCCCTCGTCGATGAGGGTGTCGCAGTCGTTGTCGGCGTCGTCACAGACCTCGGCGGCGCCGGTGTAGACCGCCGCGTCGGTGTCGTCACAGTCCTTCTTGTTGCCGATGAAGCCCGAGGGGCGGCTACAAGCGAGGGACGTGACCGAGGGGTCGCCGGTGCCGTCCCCGTCGGCGTCGGCGTAGTAGGTCTTGAGGTCGGTGGCGTCGGTGTCGGTCACGCCGTCACAGTTGTTGTCGACGCTGTCGCAGACCTCGGACGCGGCGGGGCTCACCGAGGCGCTGCTGTCGTCGCAGTCCCCCGCGCTCGACACGGCGCCCGACGGCGCGTCGCAGGCGCTCGTGGCGCTCCCGGCGTCGCCGTAACCGTCGCCGTCCGCGTCGTCGTACCAGGTGGTCTCGCCGCTGGCCCCCGCCTCGTCCACGGCGCCGTCGCAGTCGTTGTCTTGGCCGTCGCAGGACTCCTCCCCGTCGGGGCTCACCGCGACGTCGGCGTCATCACAGTCCTCGGCGTTGGTGACGTTCCCTGACGGCGTCTCGCAGGTGGTCGTCGCCGAGCCCGGGTCGCCGAAGCCGTCGCCGTCGGCGTCGGAGTAGGTGGTGACACCCGAGGCCGCGTCGAGGCTCTCGTCGGCGTCGTCGATGAGGCCGTCACAGTCCTCGTCGACGCCGCTGCACACCTCCTGCGCGCCGGGGTTCACGCCGCTCACGCCGTCGTCACAGTCCTCCGCCACGCTGGCGTAGCCCGCCGGGGCCTCGCAGGCCGCCACGGGGAAGTCGGCGTCGCCGTACCCGTCGGCGTCTTTGTCTTGGTAGTAGGTGCTGGTGACGCCCTCGTCGATGGTCCCGTCACAGTTGTTGTCCTGTTCGTCGCAGACCTCTTCAGCCTTGGGGTTCACCGCCGCGTCGCCGTCGTCGCACTCCTCACAGGCGGCGAAGCCGTCCCCGTCGCCGTCCGCGTAGCCGACCGAGCCGTCGCAGTTGTAGTCGTTGGGGTCGGCGCACTCGGTCTCGGCGGCGCCGGGGTTAAACGCGGCGTCGCCGTCGTCACAGTCTTCGCCTTGGGCGACGGCGCCCTCGGGCTGGTCGCAGGCGATGATCACGTCGCCTGCGCCGTACCCGTCGCCGTCGCTGTCGGTGTACCACTCCGAGCCTGCGCCGTCATCGACCGATCCGTCACAGTCGTTGTCGAGCGCATCGCAGAGCTCCTCAGCGCCCGGATAGACCGCCGCGTTGTCGTCGTCGCAGTCCTCGTCCGAGCGCACGCCGTCGCCGTCGCGGTCGATCTCCTCGTCAGAGCCGGTGTCATCCCCGCCGCCGGTGTCGTCGATGACCTCGCCGCCGGTGTCATCAGAGGGCACGGAGTCTGTGCCGACGCCATCGGTGGCGTCTTTGCAGGCCGAGAGGGCGAACAGCGAGATCAAGAGGCCGGGGAGCGTGCGCATGGGGAGCGTCCTTCGTCGTGAGGAGGGCCTCAAGCTAACCTGAAGCCCCCCAGCCCCGCGACGCCGTGGCGGCCTCAGAGCGTCTTGAGGTACTCCACGAGCGCCAGGCGGTCCGCCTCACCAAGCGTCGTGCCATACGAATGGCCCGCGTTGGAGTTGCCTTCTGCGCGGGTGTCGAGCACGAAGGGGCCCCCCTCGCTGACATAGCCCACGTTCACCGGATCGTACTCCCAGCGGCCGACGGTGAAGGTGGCCGGACGCGCCTCCGGGGGCAACAGCAGCGCGTAGAGGTTCGGCACCGAGCCGTTGTGCAGGTAGGGGGATGACGCCCAGACGCCGTTGAGCGGCCGGGCCTTGTAGCTGCGAAGGGCCGCCGCCGGGTCGGCCTCCGTGGCCTCGTTGAGCTGGCCTTGTTTGGGGGTGTCCTCTAAGCCGTTGGTCTTCGCGTAGATCGTCGCCCGGGCGGCGGCGGCGGGCTGGGCCTGGAGCGAGCGGGTCGTGAGATCGATGAGCATGGTCAGCGCGCTCATGTCGGGGCCGTAGTGGTCTCCTTTGGGGGAGATCGCGCCCTCCAAGATGCCCGAGGGCACTCGGGCATCGGCGAGGTTGTTCACGGCGAGGGGGTCGGTGCCCACACGGTCGGCGCTGATGATCTGCGCGGTGACGTGGCGCTGGGGGTCGTCCCGGTCGAGGATCGTGTGGCATGACGCGCACTCAGCGGCGTAGATGGGCGCTCCTTTGGCGGCCAGAGCGCGGTCGATGGGCGGCAGGATGTCCTCGGGCCACACCGGCGACTGGAGGTTCCACAGGCTCTCCTCCATCGCCGCGATGGCCTGGCCCTCGACGCTGGAGCTGTAGCCGGCCTTGGCGTCCTCTTCATTGGTGTACCGCTTGACGTCGAGGGTGCCGAACACGCCGATGACCTCGCCGACGTTGCGGCCCAGGCTGCCCGCCCCGGCGTTCCCCGAGAAGCCCGCCCACTGCACATAGTCATGGCGCGGCGCGTCCCACAGCAGCGGGAACGACGCCGGGGCGTTGGGCTCGATGGCGTGCTGGGGCCCGCTGGTGAAGCGGATCGTCGCGTTCACGATGCGGCCGATGGCGTCCAGGCGCCCGAAGCCCTCGGCGGTGTCGGTCTTGTTCATGCGGTTGTAGATCTCAAGCCAGGCGAGGCTGCTCTCCAAGGCGGCCTTGGCCTCTTCTTCTTCGCCGCCGTGGCGCTTCACGAATCGTTTGAGCTTGGCCTTGTCCTCCAAGGTCGCCCGGGTGGCCGCCTCTAGATCCGCCAAGAACGTCGGCATGTCGATCAGGGCCGGGGCGCCATCGACCCGCATGGCGGTGCCTTTGTAGTTGATCTGGCCCGTGTGACAGGCCGCGCAGGTCAAGCCGACGCTGTCGCCGTGCTGGGCGAAGCCGACGGGCAGGCCGTCGGGGTTGTTGGGGGTCTTCTGTTGGAGCAAGAAGCGGTACTTCGTCATGTGCTCCGGCGCGATGAACAAGTCCGTGGCGTCGGGCTGCTCCAGGTTCACCAGGACGTCCCGCAGAATCAGCACAGAGCCTTGGTCGGCGTAGTAGTACCACAAGGTCTCGACGGGGCCCCAGCCCTGGTCGAGATAGACGAGGCGGCTGGCGCCGTCGCCGTAGAGGTCTTGTTGCAGCACGAGCCCCGCGCGCTCGTCGAGGGTCGTCGCGGCTTTGGCCAAGGGGCCTGCGTCGGGGTGCCTCTGGCCGCAGGCGGCGAGGGTGACGAAGATCAGGGCGGCGCGGGTCATGGTGGGCTCCTGTGAGGTCGGTCCCGCTCAGGATACCGAGCCGCCTGCGCCGAGCGGAATGGCGAGCCCTGGCCAGGACGTGTCGCCTTTTGGGACATCCCGCCGGAGGGTGTACACTTCAACGCACCCAAGCTCGGAGACCGAATGCTCCCCCTGCTGCTCGTGGCCTGCGCTGAGATCGAGCCCGGCTCACCCGCCGAGGATCCCAACACCCACGTCCTCGTGATCGGCGCGGGCATGGCGGGGCTCACCGCCGCGAAGGTGCTGCATGAGGCCGGGGTGCAGGTCACCGTGCTGGAGGCGCGTGACCGAGTCGGCGGCCGCACCGCCACGGAGACGATCGGCCCGGCGACGGTGGATCTCGGCGCGGCCTGGCTGCACGGCGTGCGCGGCAACCCCGTCGCCGATTTTGCCGACGCCCACGACCTCGTCTACGTCCCCGACGAGACCCGCTGGACCACGCTGTATGACGAGGCCAGCGGGCGGGCCCTCGGAGACCCGGGCTGGGCGGTGATGGAGGACGCCTACGACGGCTTCGTGCGGGCGCTCGGCGACCTCAAGGAGCGCCTGGGCCCCGACGCCACCACCGCCGAGGCCCGGGACGCGTACCTCGCCGGGGAAGACCTCAGCGCCCAAGATCGGCGCCTCGCCGCCCACGCCATCGACCAGTGGGCCGTGGAGCTGAGCTACGCCGGGCCGGTGGAGGAGGTCGGCCTCGCGTACTTCTGGGATGAGCCCGAGCTTCGCGGCGGCGATCAGCTCCCCGAGGGGGGCTACAAACCTATCGTAGACGCCCTCGCCGACGGGCTCACCATCCTGCTAGAGCGCCCCGTCACCCAGATCACCCACGGCGTTGACGGCGTGACCGTGCTCGCCGGGGGCGAGACCTATGAGGGCAGCCATGTGCTCGTCACCGTGCCCGTGGGGGTGCTGCGCGCCGGGCACATCCAGTTTGACCCGCCGCTCTCCGAGGCCAAGACCGACGCGCTCAGCCGCCTGGATGTCGGCAACTTAGAGAAGGTCGTGCTGGTCTTTGAGGAGCGCTGGTGGCAGGGCAGCGTGGAGTTTGTCGATCGAGATCAGTCCGGGGTCTTCCCCGAGCACTACGACATGACGGAGCTCGCCGGGGCGCCGACCCTCGTCTGCCTCTACGGCGGCGGGTTCTCCCGGGAGGTGCAGGCGAGCTGGACCGACGAGGAGCTGATCGCCGGGGTGCTCCAGACCTTAGAGGCCGCCACGGGCCAGACCCCGCCGACGCCGACCCACACCGCCGTCACCCGCTGGACGACGGACCCTTACGCGCTCGGCTCCTACGTCTTTCTGCCGCCCGGGGCCAGCCCGGCGGACATCGAGGCCGTCGCCGCGCCCGAAGGAGACCGCCTGCTCTTCGCCGGGGAGGGCACGGAGCGTGACTATTATGGCAACGTCCATGCTGCAGTGATGTCGGGGCTGCGGGAGGCGCACCGCCTGGGGGTCAACAAGATCGTTGTGCCGGGCTGGGAGCGCTGGTGAGCCGCGCGGCTGTCAGTTGGTCAACCAACCAATCTAAAGACCTTGTGTCTCGTGGCGGCGTGTGATACCCTGAACGCCCGTTCAGAGGTTCAGGATGGACCCCGACCGCCGCGTCGTGCTCAGCCAGCTCCAAGCCGCCGTCTCCTCCTTGCGGGGAGCGCCCCGGCTGAGCACCGGCGCCACCCTGCCCGAGCGCCAGACCGATCTCCCCTCGGGCCTCGCGGGCCTGCCGCGCTGGCCTCGCCCTGGGCTGATTGAGCTGAGCGGTCGGCCCGGGAGCGGTCGCCTGGGCCTGTGGTCCCCCGCAGCAGCTTTGTTGACACGTCAAGGCGCGCCCGTGGCCCAGGCCGCTTGTTCGGCGGCGGGCTGAAGCAACAACAGGCGCTCCCAACGAAGGCCCACGAGCCCCGGGGGGTAGAGCCGACCCAGCGGATCCACCACGGCCACGGGCGCACCTTGACGTGTCAACAACGCTGCTGCGGGGGACC
>JBEAVX010000554.1:0-3345 GCA_041160755.1 Pseudomonadota bacterium | reverse complement strand
TGCTTTGATAGCTCGCGCATGACCCGCGGCCCCCCCAACCGCCTCCCCTTCCCCGAAGGGCTCGACGCTGCGTGCAGCGAGCTTTTGAGCGCCAGCAACCGCATGGCCCTCGACGGACGGGCTCGTGTGGTCGTCATCCACGGCGTGGAGGGCAGCGGGAAGTCCCAGGTGGTGCGCTGGCTGGCGGGTTTTGTGGCCCGTCAGGAACGATCCGCGTTCATCCTGGCGCACCACAGCGTCACCCCGTCGATCTCCGACGGCCTCGGCTCGGCGCTCGCTGAGCAGCTCGGCGCCCCGTCGTGGGAGTCCAGCGACGCCTTGGCCGCCGCGCTCATCGATCGCTGTGTCTCCCTCGGCATCTGCGCCGCCGATGAGGCGGGGGATCTCGCGGCGACGATCTGGCCACGGGCAGGTCACCAGCACGTTCCACGCCTGGAGCGAAACACCCTTCATGTTCGGCTCTTGCGTAAAATCGCCGCCGAACGCTCCGTGGTGCTGGTCTTAGAGGACGTGCAGTGGAGCGAGGCCGCGGTGAGCCTCGTCGTGCAGCTCATCCAGGCGCAGAGCGAGCGGGCCACGCCGATCCTCGTCGTGTTGACCCTGCGGACCGACGCCGAGGAGCCCGACGAGCACGAGATCAGCCGCCCGCCGCTCACCTTGGAGCATGTGCGGGAGCTGCTGCGCCCCGTGGGCGGCGCGGCGGAGCTCGCCCTCGCGCCCCGGGCCACCCCGGCCCGGGGGCCGCTGATCGTCGCCTTGGACGCGGCGATGGACCGCGCCGTCGAGGACGACCAGCGCCTCGTGGAGCGCCTCGCGTTCTTGGGGATGCGGTGCTCTGGCGCCGAGTGGACGGCGCTGCGGCCCCGGGTCACGCCGAGCGGCGAGGCCCTGCTCAGTCGGCTAGAGCAGGCGGGGATCGTCGAGCCCTGGCGAGGCGGCTGGGCGTTCACCACGGAGCGCGTCTGGCGCCGAATGTTGGCCCGTGCGGCCCAGGCCGGGCGCGCTCGAAGCCACCACGCGGCCTGCGCCGAGGGCCTGCGGGCTCGGTACGGCGCGTCGTTGGCCGCCGAGCGCCTCGCGTGGCACCTCCTCGCGAGCGACCAGCCTGAAGAGGCGATGGCGACCTTGGCCGAGGCCGCCCAGCGGCGCTGGATCGGCGGGGCCTACAGCTCCTGGGAGCGCCTCATCCACGCCCAAGAGCGCCTCGCCGACCGCATCGGCCTCGCCGTAGACCACCCCCAGCGCGTCGAGCTGCTCAACCAGCGCTCACGCCTCGCCCGGCTGCGCAGCCGGCTGGACGAGGGCCTTCGCCTCGCCGAGCGCGCGCTGCAGCTTGAGCTCGCGAGCGGTCGCCCTGAAGACCGCGGGCTCATCCAGACGCTCAAGAGCCTCGCCCAGATCTACATGGAGCTGTCGGAGCTCGATCGGGCCGAGGCGATGCTTCTGCGGTGCGTGAACATCGCTGAGCAGCTCGGAGAGCATGAGCTTCGGGTCTACATCATCGCTGAGCTAGCCACCATCGCTGAGCGTCGTGGTGACAGCGCCAAGATGGAGGAGATCCTCCGTAAGGTTCAAGAGATCGGCAACGCCTTGGGTGAGCCACACATCATCTCTTCGACGGCGTGGCGCCTTGCCCAGTGCCTACGGTCACGCGGCCAAAACGACGAGGCGCTTGAGGTGTATGCCAGCGCCGAGGCGGCCGCTGCGAGCGTTGGGCATCGTTTTGTGCAGGCCACGAGCCTGCTCGGCCGCGGCGCGATCTTCTTGAGCCAAGGGCGTCTCGGCGAGGCCGAAGAGGCGCTCAATAAAGGCCTGGAGCTGATGGAGCGCATGGGGAACCGCGTCGGCGAGGCGCACTTCCTCAACGCCCTGGCCGAGATCTCCCGCCAACGCGGAGAGCTTCGCACCGCCGAACAACAATACCGCCGCGCCATCACCGTGCTCGACGAGGTGGGCTCCGGCGACGCGCTCTTGCCCCGGATGAACCTCGGCCTCGTGCTCTTGGGCCGGGGGCTCACGCGCCAGGCGAAGGAGCTCTTTGAGCAGGTGGCGGCCGAGGCTGAAGAGCGTGTGCGTCGGGCGGTCTTGTGCTGCGTGCTCACCTTCTTGTTGCCCTGCTGCGCCGCCGAGCGGGAGTGGGAACAATGGGAGTCGGTCTACCAGCGGGCGGCGGCGCTCCTGGAGGGCACGCGGCTCATCGACCGCGACCTCGCCTGGGCGGCTGAGCTCTCCGGCGAGTGGTGCCACGCCGCCGCGCGTGACGTGCGGGAGCTCTCCCGGGCCGCCCGCTCTCTGGAGATCGCCGCCGCCCAGCTCATCGGCCTCGGCGACGACGAGGGCCTCAACCGCGTGAACGACCGCCTCGTCGAGCTCGCGCGGGAGGGCTCGCCCATTCCCCTCGGCCCCTTCGATCTGGAGCGCCAGCGCGGCGAAGGCGGCTCCGGCGCGGTGTGGACGGGCTGGCACCGCCAAGAGGGCGTACAGATCGCCGTGAAGGTCTTGACCGCTGAGGGCGCCCGTCGCCCCGAGGTCTTGGAGAGCTTCCGCCAAGAGGTGCGCTCCGTCGCGAGCCTCGACCACCCGAACATCGTGCTCGTCTTGGAGAACGGCCGGGTGAGCGAGATCGCCGAGCGCATGTCCGAGGGCCGCCTCGTCTCCGGGAGCCCGTACCTCGCGATGGAGTATTGCCGGGGCGGCTCGCTCTCGCCGGTCTGCGGGCGCCTGGAGTGGTCGGCCTGCCGGTCGGTGCTCTTGAGCCTGCTCGACGCCTTGGCCCACGCCCACGCCCGGGGCGTCACCCACCGCGACGTGAAGCCCGCGAACGTGCTCTTGGAGCGCGCCCACGACCCCAGCTCGGGCATCAAGCTCTCCGACTTCGGCATCGCCCACGCCTTGCGGGAGGGCCCCATCCAGGGCCGCGCCGCGGGCACGCCGGAGTACATGGCCCCGGAGCAGTTCTCTTCAGATCTCCGCCAGCACGGCCCTTGGACGGACCTCTACGCCTTGGGCTGCCTCGCGGTCACCCTCGTCTCCGGCCGGCCGCCGTTCCAAGGCGACAGCCTGGAGGCCCTCCGTCGGGCGCACTGGCTCCTCGACCCGCCGCCCTTGGCCCCGCGCATGGCCGTCCCCACCGGGCTGGAGCGCTGGATCACGCGGCTCCTGCGCAAACGCGCTGAGGAGCGCTTCACCTGCGCCGCCGACGCCGCCTGGGCCCTGACCCAGCTCGGCGACCCCGACTTCTCCACCTTCGTGCCCCCCGCCGACGACGTGCACAGCCTGATCGGCGGCGAGACAGAGGCCCACACCTTCTTCCTCGATGACGTCGAGCGCGGATCAAGCCCGCTG
>JBEAVX010000504.1:0-3963 GCA_041160755.1 Pseudomonadota bacterium | reverse complement strand
GCGCGGCGGCGCGCTCGGCGGCGTGAAGCCAGTCCTCGTGGCGCCGCGTGAGCACCTCCTCGGCGGTCTCGGAGGCTTGGGCGATGAGGTGAGCGTCCGCCGCGGGCCCGTTGAAGCAGCCCGCGACCCGCAGCGTGTCCCAGTCGCGCCTCCAGGGGAGCAGGCCGTCCAGGACGACCCACCAGCCCTCGGCGGTCGAGAAGACGTGCTTGAGCACCTTCGCGCGGCGCAGAGGCAGCTCGGGGTAGGGGAGGAGGGTCATCCGGCGCCCACAGCCCGCGCGGCGAGGGCGGCGCGCAGCGTCGTGATGGCGCGCTCCAGGGCCTTTCGAGCGCTCTCTCGCGCCTTGGCCTCGGGCTCCACCGGCCAGGGCACACGCACCCGGGGCAAGCTCGGCGGGTCCTCGACGGGCGAGGCCATGGCGAGCACGATGCGCTCCAGGGTGAACACCACGTCCTCGACGAGCTCAACGCTCAGCGCCTCAGCGAAGGCGGAGGGGTCGGCGTTGATGGCGAGGAGCAGGATCATGCGGCGGCGGATGACCTGCTGCGCGGCGAGCTCGATCACGAGATCCCGCCGTCGCCGAAGCTCATCGAGGTGAAGCAGCCCCTCCTCGACGTGCACGGAGCGTGGGCCGTCGGGCTCGGGCAGAGGATCGGCCTCGCCGCGCTCTTTTCGCCGCCGCCAGGCGCTCTGGGCGACCTCTTTGTCGAGCTCACGCCCGGCGTAGGCCTCCACATGCGCGCGCAGCCCACGGTGACGCAGGCGGTCGCGGATGAAGTTGGTGAGCACCTTCCCGCGCCAAGCCTTGGGGTTCTTGGCGTCCGCCGGGGCGAGCACACGCGGGCGCGGCCTCTCTGAGGTCGGCAGGCACAACGCCATGAGCGCGTCGTGCAGGAGGTCGTTCACCTCCTCTTCGCTCGGGTGCAGCAAGAGGCGACGGATGCGGGGGCGCCACTCGCGGCTGATGTTGTCGAAGAAGCGCGCCTGTAGGCGCTTGTCTCCACGCGTCAGACCGAGGACGAGGTCCTCTTCAATCCCATCGCTCATACAACGCCCTCAAGCTGAGCTTAGGCGCGTAGTATATCACGACGACCCCTCGCCCCGCGCGCCCTCAGAGCGCCGGGGGCGGCGCCTGATCGCCCTTCTCCCAAGACGTCAGCACCACCCGCCGCAGGTTCACCCCAGCGAGCGCCAAGGCCGAGCCGCCGAGCGCGATGGTGAAGCCGAGCTGCACCAGGTGGAGCACCACGGCGAAGGTCGCCGCCCGCTGGGCGGGCACGTCCCACAACAGCAACGACGCCTTGCAGAACGCCTCATACGAGCCGAAGAAGCCCGGCGTGGGGGCCACGGTCATGCCGGTGATGGTCAGCGTCCAGGTGGTCCCGGCGGCGACGAGGCTGTGCGGCAGGCCATCAAAGGCCAAGAGCACGCAGCCCACGGCGATGATGGTGCCGCCCCAAAGGGCCATGCTCGCGCTGAGCACGCCCAGGGCGCGGAGCGGCGCGCCGAGCAGGCTCGTGATGCCCGCGCGAAAGCTGCGCAACAACGCGGCGATCTTGGGGATGATCGGAAGCCTCACGAAGAGCCGCTCCATGAGCTGAATCGCTGGCTCCCCCACGGTGAGCAGGCCCACGAGGCCGAGCCCACCGACCGCCAAGGTCGTCGCCGCGAAGCGCTGCCCGGCGAGCACGACGTCCACGTCGCCGACGAGCACGCCCTGGGGCGGCAGCTCCACAAAAAACGCCAGCCACAGCAGCAGCATGAACAGCATCAGCACGTCCATGAGCCGCTCGACGAAGATCGCGGCCAAGGACCGCCCGAACGGCACGCCGTGCTGCTCCAGGAGCAGGGTGGGCCGCACAAACTCGCCCAGGCGCAGGGGGATGACGTTGATCGCCAGAAACCCGATGGCGTTGATGCCGAACAGGGGCCAGAATGGCAGGGGCTCGCCGATGAGCGCCCGCAGGCGCAAGGTGCGCACGGCGTGGCAGGCGAAGAACAGGGCCCAGGCGGGGACCACCCAGGCGATCTGGGCCTCGGCCACCTCGCTGGCGGCCTCGCCCAAGTTCACGCCCCACAAGACCCAGGCGAGGCATCCGGCGGTCAACGCCAGGACAAATCCGACCTTGAGACGCACCTAGCGGGTCCGCGGGCGGAGCGTCTGCAGGCCGATGAGGGTGTTCTGAATCGCCTGGGAGTCCTCTAAGCCGTAGAGCTCCGGCGGCTTGGGCTCGGTGACGTCGGTCCCGAACAGGCGGTCCCAGATCGTCAGCGCCTGGCCGTAGTTGCCGTCCTTCTTGGCGCCGTCGCGGGTGTGGTGCCAAGAGTGAAAGTGCGGGTTGTTCAGGAGCTTGCCCCAGGCGTTGTTGAGCGGGGCGGTCGGGTCCCAGCGCAGGTTGGCGTGCTCGAAGGCGTCGAAGAACGCGCCGATGAGCAGCACCCCGGGCAAAACCGCCGCGTGAAAGCTGGAGATGTCGAAGATCAGGCGGAACAGCACGACGGGGATCAAGGTGAGCTGCACCAGATCGACGAGGTGCATCCGCAGGCCCGAGGAGGCGTTGAGGTGCTCGGCGCTGTGGTGGGTGCGGTGGAAGCGCCAGAGGATCGGCACGCGGTGGTCGGCGTAATGAACCCCGTAGCGCGTGAGGTCCAAGATCAAGAAGGTGATCAGCGATTGCGCCACGGGGTGCGTGAGCGCGCTCAGGGAGATCGCCCCGTGAGCGTCTTCGCCGAGCGCGGCGTCGATCCCCAGGATCAGGCCGATCCGGGCGGCGTACAACGAGCCGCCGGTGATCACGTTCAGCAGCGTCTCGTGCCAGTCCACGCCCGGACTTACGCGGGGGCGCAGCGCGCCGAGCCCGAGGAAGAAGACGATGAACGAGGCCGTGGCCACAGCGGTCCAGGGCACGGGGGTGACCTCCTGTCAGGCCTTGATTCTATCTCAATGAGCGGCCTTGTTGCAGGAAGAAGGTAGACCAACGCCCACGCTTGCTCTACGATGTCCTCTTGACTGCGAGTCGGCGCATGACGTCCCGTCGGCCCCGATTCGGGTCACCGCTGGATGATCGTGAGCTTGAAGTCCGAAGAGCCGCTCAACGAGCAGTCGCGATCCGGCCCCCGGGCGGACGCCCTCATCGGGCGTCTTGTCGCGGGTCGTTACAGGATCACGCGCCTCATCGCCCGTGGCGGCATGGGCGCGGTGTACCAGGCCGAGCAGCTCCCCTTGGGGCGCGCGGTGGCCCTCAAGGTGCTGCACGAGCCCGCGAACAACGGCGAGAACGTCGAGTTTGACAAACGCTTCTTGTTAGAGGCCTCGTCCCTCGCCAAGCTCAGCCACCCCCACACCGTCACGCTCCACGACTACGGCCAGGCTGAAGACGGCACCTTCTTCTTGGTCATGGAGTACGTCGATGGCCGCCCGCTCTCGCAGCTCTTGCAGAGCGAGGGCCCCATGGCGCCGGATCGCGCCATCCGCATCATGCTCCAGGTGGCCCGGGCGGTTCGTAACGCCCACCGCCACGGCATCGTGCACCGCGACCTGAAGCCCTCCAACCTCCTCGTCGCCCGGAACGCCGACGGCGAAGACGTGGTGAAGGTCGTCGACTTTGGCCTCGCCAAGCTCAGCGAAGGCGACCAGTCGATCACCGTCAGCGGCATGATCTTGGGCAGCCCCCACTGCATGGCGCCTGAGCAGATCCAGGGCGGAGAGATCGACGAGCGCGCCGACCTGTACGCCCTCGGGGTGCTGCTCTTCCGCTGCGTGACCGGGCAGTACCCCTTCCACGGATCTACCTCCACGGCGACGATGATCGCCCACCTCCAGGCGCCCTTGCCCACCTTGGCCAGCGCGGCGCCGAACCTCGTCTTCCCCGACGGGCTGGAGGAGGTCATCCACCGCTGCCTCGCCAAACGCGCCGAGGACCGCTACGCCGACGCGGCCGATGGACGACAGCGCCTTGA
>JBEAVX010000149.1:0-2760 GCA_041160755.1 Pseudomonadota bacterium | reverse complement strand
AGACGGCGCGTCCCCGGGCCCACCCGCGCCCCAGCGACGATCACCGGCACCCCACGCACGGCGGCGCCGAGGAGCAAGAGCGGCCACAGCTCCGCCTCCACCAACACCAGGACCCCCGGTCGCACCTGTCGCAAAAATTGCTCCGCGACCCCGTCCCAAGGCGCGGCGGCGAGCACGTCGTGGCCCCGGGCGGTCTTGAGCCCCGCCTCGGTCATCGCCGTGCGCAGGATCACCCGCCCCGGCGCCGCCTGGCGGAGGGCCCCGCAGATGGCCTCGGCGGCGCGACCCTCCCCCACCGACGCGGCGTGAACCCAGATCACCCCCGGCTCGACGGGCGGCGCCCGCCACCCCAAGCGCTCGGCCCAGGCGCCGCGCAGGCGCGGGTGCATCACGGTGACCAGGGCCACCACCGGCCACAGCGCCCACCACAAGAGCCGGAGGATGAGATGCGACACCGGCCGCTCAGACGAGGGTGACGTCGCGCAGATCCCAGCGGAAACGCTTCAGATCTACCCGGTCGCCGTCGAACAGGACGCCCTCCTCCTCCAGAAGCCGCCGCTGCAAGGGCCCACGCACCGGGTCGCCCCGCATCGCGACGAACCCCGAGCTGAGGATCACCCGCTGCCAAGGCACCGCGCGCCCCTGCTTGTCGAGGCCGCCGGGCCCCAGCGCCGCCATGGCGTAGCCCACCTGCCGCGCCGCGCCGGGGCAGCCCAAGGCACCGGCCACGTCCCCATAGGCCAGGACTCGCCCGGGCGGGATCTGCAGGACGAGCTCGTAGACGCGGGGACGGAGGTTGCTCATGGCGCCAAGCCTAACCGAGACCTGGGCCCCGGCCTCACCACAACACCTTCGTTGTGCGCCAAGACAAGGCGGGGTTGGGTCAACATGCTCGTTGTCATCTGCTCACCCCCCGCCATAGCGGCGCCGTAGCGGGCCCTCTTCAGACAACAAGGCCGTAGGCGGCCCGTCTTGGACGATCAGGCCCTCGTCGAGCACCACGACCCGGTCGGCCTGATGGATCACCGAGACGCGGTGGGCCACGGTGAGCACGATCCGCCCCGGGGTGAGCGACCGCAGGGTGCGGATGAGCCGGGCCTCACTCTCGGGGTCCAAGGCCGAGCTGGCCTCATCCAGCACGAGCACCGGGGCGTCCTGAAGCAGGGCCCGGGCGAGACACAGCCGCTGGCGCTGCCCCCCAGAGAGGCGCATCCCGGCGTCTTGCAGCGGCGTGTGTACGCCGAGGGGCAAGGCGCGCACGAACTCCTCGGCGTCGGCGGCGGTCAAGGCGGCCCAGAGCGCGGCGTCGTCCGCCCCAGGCCGGGCGAGGCGGAGGTTCTCGGCGACCGTCGCGTCAAAGAGGATGGGCTCTTGGGTGAGCAAGGCGACCTGGCCGCGCAGGTCGTGCAGGCGCAGCCGCCGCAGGTCAACGCCGTTGAGCAGCACCCGGCCCCCGGTGGGGTCGAGCAGCCGGGGCAACAGGCTGGCGAGGCTCGACTTGCCCGAGCCCGACGGCCCGACGATCACCACGAGCTCGCCGGGGACCAACGTGAGGCTCACCCCCCGGAGCACCTCGCCGTCGCCGTAGTCAAGTTGAACACTGTCTAGCTCCAGCCGCAGGGGCCCGGCTGGCACCGCCTCGTCGCCGTCCAGAAGCGCCGGGGTGCGGTCGAGGAGCTCAAAGCAGCGCTCGGCGGCGGCCAAGGCGCGCTGGGTCAAGGAGCTGACCTCGCTGAGCCCCTTCAGCGGCAGGTTCATCAGCCCCATCGCGACCAAAAACGCGACGAGCTCCCCCGGCGTGAGCCGCCCGGCGAAGACCTCGCGGCCCCCGTAGGCGATGACGATCCCGGCGGCGACGGCGGCGATGAGCTCAATCACCGGCCCCGGGAGGAGCTGGGCCATCGTCGCGCGAAGCTGCACCTGGCGCTGGGCCTCGTTGTGTCGCTCAAAATCTTCAGCCCGCGCGGCCTCGGCGCGGGTGGACTGCACGATCTTCACCCCGGCCAAGCTCTGCTGCGCGCTCACCGAGAGCGAGGCGAGGCCCTCCAGGCCCTCCTTCGCCGTCGACCGGGCCCGCGCGCCGAAGGCCCGAATCGGCCAGATCACGAGCGGCATGAGCACGAGCGCCGCGACGGTGAGCCCCAGATCGACGCGGATGGCGACGATGAGCAGGCCGATCAGGGTGAGCGGGCGCTGAACCGCCGTGGCGTAGGCCGAGACGAGGTACTGCACCTGCCCAGCGTCTTGGGTGAGGCGGCTCAGCCGTTCGCCCAGGGGTGTGGCCTGATGCCAGGCGGGCTCCAGGCGCAGCATGTGGCGGAACATCGCCGCGCGCAGGTCAGCGACGACGGAGAACGCGACCCCCCGGCTGAGCCAGGACCGCCACAGGTTCACCCCGCCGTTCACCGCGTAGAGCAGCACCACCACGAACGGCAGGAGCCGCAGCGCCGCCTCGTCGCGGTTGATGAGCACCGAGTCCAGCACCTCCTGGATCAGCAGCACCAAGGCGCCGGGGATGAGCGCGGCGACGCCCATGAGCGCCGTCGACAACAAGAGCGCCGGGACGTGAGGCCGGTGCAAGGCGAGCAGCCGCCGGAGGTTGGGGTCGATCACCACGAGAGCCCCCGGCCGTGTCGCACGGTCACCGAGCCCAAGACCCGATCCCCCCGCCGCAGCGTCACCTCCCCCGAGCCGAGGCGCGTCGCGACGGTCACGAGCGGCGCCTCCCCGGCCGGGGTCACCACCAGCGCCTCCTCGGGC
>JBEAVX010000386.1:0-3686 GCA_041160755.1 Pseudomonadota bacterium | reverse complement strand
CTCCCCCACCGCCCGACGCCTGCACCTCACCCGCGACGCCCACCGCTGGCGCGCCCAGGCCCTCAGCGGCGAGACGCCGAGCCCGATGACCGCGTGTGACGCCCGGGTCGTCGTGTATCGCCACGAGGGCCGCGCGCGACACATCGAGGTTCCCGCCGCCGCCGACGCCTTGTTGGCCGCCCTGGAGCGCGACGGGGGCCGCACCGTCGCCGAGGCCATCGACGACGCGCTTCAGTCGGGCGCAGACCCCGCCCAGCTCAGCGAGGCCATCGGCCCGTGGTTCCGCCTGTTCGTCGAGCGTGGGCTCATCGAGGCGCGCTGAGTCCCACGCCGTCGCGTTTATTCAGATGCGACAGGTGCGACTGATGTGACAAATGCGACCGATGTGACAGATGTGACAAATGTCACAGCGACTCGAAGATCCCCACCGGCAGATAGACACGGTCGGCCCAGGCCGCCTCGTTGTGCTCCGCGCCCGCCTCCCACCAGTGCCAGAGATCCTGCTCCCAGGTCCAGCCCGCGGCGGAGAGGGTGTCGGCCATCTGCCGGGTCTCGCAGTAGTTGTCGCTGGAGTCCGGGGAGTCGTCGAGGAGGCCGTCTTTGTCGGTGTCGATGCAGCCCTCGCCGGGCTCGCCGCCGGAGTCGAGGTAGATCGGCACGCCGGTGAAGCCGCCGGCCGCGACGCGCTCGATGAGGGTCTCGTTCTCGGCGCCGATGCTGCCCCAGCCCAAGGTGCCCGAGAGGCTGGCGACGAAGTCCAGCTCTTCAGGGTGACGCTGGGCAAAATGCACCGAGATGAGGCCGCCGAGGCTAGAGCCCATGACGCCGACCTTGTCCCCTTCGCCATACTGCGACCGAATCAGCGGGCGCACCGTAGACATCCAGAGGTCCGCGTAGTCGTCGCCTTTGCCGCCCATCCACTCGCCGTAGATGAAGTCTTGGACGTGGGTGTACTCGTCCATCCGCGCCATGGTGTTGTCGAGGCCGACGGCCATGGTGTTCGGGCCGAGGCTCTCCTGAAGGCGCCAGCCGCCCCACATCGCCTCGGGGTCAAAGAGGTTCTGGCCGTCGTGAACGTAGAGCGTGTGGGTCACCTCGCCCGCGGGCACCCAGACGCGCATCCAGCGGTCGTCGAGCGCGCCGCCGCGAAGGTAGTACCGCTCCAGGTGGCGCCCGGCCCCACGCACGATGGAGTGCTCGCCGAACTCGTCTTGGCCATAGGCCCGGGACCAGGGGTCGGCGGCGTAGTCTTCGCCTTCAACAAACTTGTAGAGTTTGCCTTCAGGCGCCGGGATGGTCACGGTGAGGGTGAACAGGCCGCCCTCTAGGCCCATGCTCGCCGGGGTCCAGCCGTTGAAGTCTCCAGCGACGGCCAGGGCCTCCCGGCCGGCCGCGGGGGCGGCGAAGAGGTACACGTCGTCGCCGAGGTGAATCGGCCAGCCGCCAGACAGGCTCACGGTGAGCATCCCCTCCGCGAGGTCGAGCTCCCCGGCGATCATCGCCTCCACCGTCTGGAGGTCGGCGGCGGTCTGCTCCTCCTCCGTGGGCGGCGCGGTGTCGACGGCGGTGTCATCGACGGCGTCTTTGCCACCATCGGGGCCGCTGGACCCAGCACAAGCGAACATGGGGGTGAACGAGAGCAGGATCAGGAGCTGCAGAGCGGACGCGCGGATGAGCATGGTGAACCTCTAACCGAGTCGGCGCGTCGGGTGGCGTCGCGCGCGGCCAAGCGCCAACAAACCGACGAGGCCGAGCCAGCCCGCGCCGTGGCGCGGCGCGCCGAGGCCGCAGGTGCCGCCCCCGGCCTTGTCGCCGCCGCCGCCATCGTCGTCGTCCACGAGGCCGGTGTCGCCGTCCTCCGCGCCCTCGATGAGGTTGTAGGGCTCATCGTCCAGCGCGCCTGTCACGGTGAAGTGATCGCCGGCGTTGGCCCAGATCCGCGCGCCGACCTCGTCCCCGTTGGCCAAGATCGCGTCGCCGAGAGACAGCTCTACCCACATGTCCCGGCTGGCCACGAACACGTCGCTGCCCAGGTAGTTGACCTCGCCGCGCTGCACCTCCCCGTCGAAGGTGGCGACCGCGGACGGGGCCTCATAGAGCGCGCTCTCTCGGAGGGACTCCGCGGCGTAGGCCCCAGAGAATCGGGCGAAGAGCGTCAGAGCGTCTACCCCCAAGGCGTCGGCGAGCACGACGTCCCAGCGCTCGTCCGCGAGCGCCTCGCTGCGCTCCCACACCGCCAACATGCCCCCGGCGCCGGTCATGTTCTCTTCAACAAAAGCGTTGAGCGGGAACATGCCGTACTGGTGATAGCCCTCCATGGAGCTGTAGCGCGCGTCTGTCGCGTCGGCGTAATACACCGAGCTTGTTGCGTACATGTTCACGTCGGGCAGCGCCAGCTCGGCGCCCCACTCGGCGCTGGCCTCCCAGTACCAAGGCTCCTCGCGGCCGGTGAGGTATTCGCGCCGCGCGTACTGCAGGGCGTGGTTCAGCTCATGCGCCGCGAGGCTCTTCCAGAACCGGCCGTTCGTGGCGTAGGTGGGGTTGAGCAGGATCACCGGGTAGCCGTCGGGGTAGTCGTCCGTGGCCAGCTCATAGGTGAGGCCCGTGCCGCTCAGGCTCGGGTCGAGGATGACCCACACGAAGTAGTCGTCCGAGGAGACCGGCGGCGCCCAGCCCTGCTCCTCGACCAAGGCCGTCCACGCCGCCTCCAAGGCCTCGCTCGCGTCGTTCGCGGCGCTCGTCGTCGCGTCGCCGTCGGCCCAGGCCACGGTGAAGTTCGCGGAGTCGACGTGGTTGTCCATTCGACCGCCGTAGAGCCCCTTCGCGCCGGGGGGCGGCGGCGGCGCGGCCGCGTAGAGCGCCGGGGGCGGCTCGGGCAGGGTGAAGGCGGGGCCGCCGTTGTAGGAGGCGATCAGGTCATCGGTGAGGCAGTCCATGCCCGGCACGATAGCCGCGCTGGGGCCCTTCGGGCTACACCCTTTTGTCTGAACCTCTCCGTTCCGCCTCCCCGGGAGTCCCCATGTCCGCCGAGCTGCTCCGCGCGCGCCTCCCCGGCCTCCGTCTGCCCTCGGTGTCGATCTGTGGCCCGGCGACGCCCATCGAGCGGGCCGAGGCTGGGGATCGTGGCGACGCGCGGCTGTGGGTCAAACGAGAGGACCGCGCGGGCACGGTGTATGGCGGCAACAAGGTCCGGAAGCTGGAGTGGATCTTGCCAGACGTCGCCGCCCGGGGCGGTGAGCTGCTCACCCTGGGCGGCGTCGGCAGCAACTACCTCGTCGCCGCCGCGCTCTACGGCCCCAGCTTCGGCGTCTCGCTGCGCGCCGTCGTCTTCCCCCAGCCCGACACGGATCACGCCCGGCAGAACGCCGCGCTGCTGAACGCCCACGCCGCCTCGGTGACGCCTGCGGGGAGCATGGTCGGCCTGCCGTGGGCGGGGCTCAAGGCGCTCATCGCCGGGCGGCGGGCCGGTCGTCCGTGGCCGAGCCTCGTCTGGGCCGGCGGCACCGGGGAGCTCGGGGATCTCGGCTGGGTCGCCGGGGCCCTGGAGATTGAGGCCCAGGTCAAGGCTGGGATCCTGCCGCCGCCCACAGACCTCTTCGTGCCCGTCGGCTCCGGCGGCACCGCCGTCGGCCTCACCTTGGGCCTCGGGCTCACCTCGTTGCCGACGCGGGTGCATGGGGTGCGGG
>JBEAVX010000382.1:0-3007 GCA_041160755.1 Pseudomonadota bacterium | reverse complement strand
CACGATCGGTGAAGTCCCAGGTCTGCCCGTCTGTGTCGCCGTCCAGGTGGCAAGACGCGCAGGAGAGGTAAGCGTCGAGGCTCACCCGGCGGTCTCCGGCGGCGTGGAACAGCAGCGCGCCACGGAGCTCCTCGTCCGTGAGCGGCTCGGGGAGCGCACCACGAAGGTCAATTCGTGTGGGATCCGCCGTCGTGTCGCTGAGATCTGAGACCTCAAACCGCTGCACCGACCGGGTGAGGGGTGAGTTGACCCACAGCCCGCCCTGGCCGTCGAGCCAGAGGCCGTCTACGCCGGGATCGACGCCCTGAACGCCGCCGAGGCGCTCAAAGGTGAAGGGGTCCAAGGCGTCGAGGATGCCCGCGCCGAGGCTCGCGGCCCACAGCACGTCGCCGAAGGGGCTGTACGCCGCCGCCACGATGAGATCACGGTTGTCGAAGCGGGGGCCGCCGAGCTCCGCGCCGTCTTGGAGCTGGGTCACCCGCAGGGCCGCCCGGGCCGTCGTCTCAAAGGTCAGGGCCTCGCCGCGCAGGTACTCGCCCCGCGCGACGTTCGCCTTGAGCCCGCCCCACGCGGCGGTCTGTCCGTCGGGGGCGATGGCGACGCGCTGGAGCCAGGTCGGCACGCCGCCGCTGTCGGTGTCGCTGTCGGGGCCGGGGTCAAACGCGAGGGTGAAGGGGGTGATCTGCCCGGTGGCCTCGTGCACACGCCAGAGCTGCCCGGCGTCGGGGACGCTGCGGTGGCGGCTCACCCACAAGACGCCCTCGGACCAGCCCAGGCCGCGCAGATCGGGGCCTACGGGGAGCAGCTCCACCTCAGCGCCATCAAAGGAGATGCGCGCCAAGGCCCCTTCGCCCTGCAAGGTGACCCAGATCGCCGATGGGCTGATGACCACCCCGAAGGGCCGCGCGCCCCAAGGGAGCTGTGTGGTGAACAGCGGGCGCAGGCTCGCGGCGTCCAGCACGAGCACGGCGTCGTCCCCGGCGCAGGCCACGGCGATGAGGCCCTCGGCGGCGGAGACCGAGCGGGGGTCGTCGCAGGTGGGGATCTGGGTGAGGAGCGTCTGTGTGGCGAGGTCGATGACGGCGAGGTGGTCGAGGTCGGGCAGCACGACGGTGAGGGACTGGGCGTCCTCGGACGGGGCGAGGCTGGCGCTCACCCGGGGCGGCGTGGGGAGCGGGCGGCGCACGACGCTCACGGTGAGCACGTCCACCTCGGCGCGGCCCTCGGCGTCTCGCACCTCAAGGTAGACCTGGCGGCGGCCGGGCGTCTCGAAGGTGACCTCCACCGAGGCGCCCTCGGCCGTCTCGCCGTCAAAGCTCCAGAGGTAGGTGGCGGCGCCGGGGCTCTCCTCAGCGCGTAAGGCCAGAGGTTCGCCGACAAAGGCGAGGCGGTCGTCGCCCCCTTCGGCAAGGAGGACGCCGCCCTCGGGGACGGGATCTCCGCAGGCCGCGAGCAGGAAGAGGAGCGACGTCGGGCTCACCACTTGGGCGTCTCCAGCTCAACACCCGTGGTGAAGGTCCAGCGGATCGTCTCCGCCACGCGGTTGCCGCTCACGTCCGCCACGCCCCCGGCGGGCAGCTCGACGACGTAGGTGGTGTCTTCAGCCCAAGGCGTGTCGGGCACAAAGTTCACGAGGTTCTCCTGGGTGTAGAGCCTCCCCGGCACCGCCTCACCGTCGAGGGTCCACACCCGCACCGAGCCCTCAAACACGGTGATCCCCTCGATCATCTCGTCGAAGCTCAGGCCCAAGGCCGTGGTCGTGGGCACCAAGGTGGCGCCGTCTTGGGGGCGGAACCACTCCAAGGTCGGGCCACGGGCGTCCGGCGCCTCGGCCCAGGGGAAGACGACGCTGGAGCGCCCGTCCTCGGCCTTGGAGTCCACGGCCGCCACGAGCACGTTGCCCACGGGCGTGACCGTGTCGAGATCCCCGGCGATGTCCACCTCGCCGATGAGCGTCGGCGCGGCCATGTCGCTGGCGTCGTACACGAGGCCCCGGTCGCTGTCGCCCTGGAAGAGATGCCCTTCGTGGCGCATGACGTAGCCGCCATCACCGCCCTCGGTGGGGGCCTCACCCACAAAGGTCGGGGCGGTGGGGTCGCTGAGATCGTAGATGATCGGGCCGCCGCCGTCGCTCTTGCGGGCGAAGAGGCCGTACTTTCCGGCGAGGCTGGCGAAGTAGTAGTCCTTCAGCTCCTCGTCCGCGCTGGAGACGTAGAAGTCGCCGCCGGGGATCGGGCTCAGCGTCCAGGGGTCAGACACGTCGTAGAGGATCGTGCGGGAGAGCCCGGCTGAAGACACCATCGCCACGTCGCCGACGACATGCACCGCGCCGACCATGTGGCCGACCACGGTGTGTTGGCCGACGAGCTGGGGGTTCAGCGGGTCGGAGACGTCGAGCACATAGACGCCGTTGAGCCCACCCGCCGCGTAGAGCGTGTCGCCGAGCCAGAAGGTCGAGAGCACCACGCGGAAGTAGGCGTCGGGGTATTTGTAGTCGGGCAGCGCGATCTGGCTCACCCACTGGGGCGCGCTGGGGTCGGTCACGTCAAAGAAGCCGACGCCGCCCACATCTTCGGACTCGTGGTAGTCCACGGCGAGGTAGGTGCGGCCGTTGACCTCACCGAACGCCAAGGTGTGCGACTCCCGCATAAAGTCGGCCCAGACCTCGCCCACCAGCGTCGGCGCGCAGGGGTCGTCAAAGGTGTAGAAGCTGAGCCCGCCGCCGCCGTCTTCAGGCGCCCACGGCAAGACGAGCAGGCCGTCACGCATCACGACGAGGTTGTGGTGCTGCTCGTCGTTCTCGCCGCCCAAGAGCGCGGCGCAGTCCTGCCACAAGGCGTCGGCGGGGAAGCTGACCTGGGGGCCGCCGGGGCCGGTCAAGGCGCGGTGGGCGTCGGGCGCGGGGTAGACGTGCGGTTCTGGCGCGCAGGCCACGGCGGAGATCGTCAGCGCGGCGAGGACCAGGCGAGGCATTCAGGCGGCTCCGGCGAGGGGGGCCCACCATCAT
>JBEAVX010000374.1:0-5308 GCA_041160755.1 Pseudomonadota bacterium | reverse complement strand
GGCGCGCAGGCCGAAGTCTTCGATGAACACCGTCGCGCAGGCCGTGTTGCCGAGCTCCGCGGGGTCACAGGGCACCAAGAGGGTGAGATCGGCCTCTCCGGCGGCGGCCTCGGCGGCGGCGCGCACCTGATCGGCGAGCAACGACGACACGTCCAGGGCCCCGGCGTTGTTCATCAGGCCGCCGATGACGTCGTCGGCGGCGAAGCCTTGGCCTCGGCTGGAGGGCTGGCCGAGCAGATCGGTGACGCTGCGGTCGTACTCGTCGTGGGTGAGGCGGCGCAGCAGGCGCGGGCCCGGGGCAGGGGACACGCAGGTCTCGTCCAAAGCGACGGAGTCCACGGCCTCCTTGTCGCCGCGTCGTCCATCACAGGCCCAGAGGCCGAAGGGGAGCGTCAGCAGGATCAGGCGCATCACAAAACCCCCATCGGGCCAGCGCCGCCGCTGGGGTCGCCGAAGGTGTCGAGATCCAGGCCGAAGGCTTGGCAGATCGAGACGAGCACCTGGTGTTGGCTGTAGCCCGTGGCGTCGAGGTAACGGCCGGGCGTGAACAGCCCGCCGCCGGTCATCACCCACGGCACGCTCTCGCAGGTGTGCAGCCGCCCGTCGCCGAGCTCTTTGGCCCACAAGACCAGGGTGGTGTCGAGCATCGTGCCGTCGCCGTCGGGGTCGGGCAGGGCGGCGAGCTGGCCCAAGGCGTCGCCGACCTGCTCGGCGAACCAGCGCTCACACTCCACGAACTCATCGACGCCTTGCTGGTTGCTGTCGTCGATGTGGGAGAGGCTGTGGTGGCTGTCGGACATGCCGAGCCAGGTGAACACCGCCGGGCTGACCGTGTGGCTCATCTGTAAGGAGACGACGGGGCTGGCCCCGCAGGCCAAGGCCGCCACGGCGAGCTTGATCTGGGCGGAGGTGACGTCTGGGAAGCTGTCGTTGGACTGTGACGAGGTGACCGAGGGCGGCAGGGGCGCCTCGCAGCTCTCCGACGGGCTGAGGCTGCGCTCCAAGGCGCGCAGAGACTCCAGGTGCGCGTCGAGCTTCACCCGCTCCTCGCCGCCGATGACGGTCTGTAAGGCCGAGACCTCACCCATGAGCAGGTCCAGCACCGACTGTTGCCGGGCGAGGCGCTGGGCGGCGGCTTCAGCGTCGCCGAGCACGTCGCCGTAGAGCCGGGTGTAGACGTTGAGCGGGTCGTCGTCGGGGGTGACGTAGCTGCCGGGCCCGGCGTAGCTCATGCGGGTCTGGGAGGAGCCGCCCCAGGCGCTCGTCTGTACGCCGAGCTCGATCGACGGGAAGCGGTAGCCGCCGCCGATGGCCCCGGCGATGACCTGATCCAACGACGCGCCCTTCGTGACCGAGCTGGCGTCGCCGTTGCCGGTCAACATCGCCGCCATGCCGCCCTCGTGGTTGTCGGCGTCGAAGAAGTCGAGGCGGTCGAGCAGGATGAGCTGATCACGCCAGTCGGTGAGGGGCTCCAGCACCGAGCCCGCCGGGAAGGTGAACGCGCGCTCGCTGCCCGTGGGCCGCCAGCGGCTATGCACGGTGCCGTTCGGCGAGAACAGCACCAGCAGGCGCTTGGGGCCCGCCGCCGGGGCGGCCTGGGCGGGGCGCAGGAGCCCTCGCAGAAACGGCGCGGCGACGAGCGACGCGCCGAGGCCACGGAGCATCCGGCGGCGGGTGTGAACAAAGGCCATGAGGACTCCTGAGACCCCTTTAGGCTACCGCACAACCCGCGTCTCCGCCTCTGCGAGAGCGCGTCATCGGCGGACAGGTCGTCGGGGAATGCGCCTTCAAGGCCCACTTCATCCTCCACGCTTTCAGCATCCGACAGCGGACATTTCGAGACAGGGACGGCGCGTGGGCTACGGGCGAATGATCCTCACACCAAGGTGCCTTCTATGTTTACCCGATCGCTCGTCGCCCTCTTCGCGCTTCTCACCCTCGGCTGCCTCAGCGGCGGCAAGAGCCCCGCCGCCGGAGACACGGCGTTCTTGGGCATCTCCGACGGCGAGGTGATCTGCGACGCTTCCGCCTCGGCCTTCGATGATCTCTTCTACGCCAACATCTTCACCTACGGCGACGTCACCGAGGTAGAGGTCATCGCCTACCCGACCTCGGGCGGCACCCGCACCTTTGAGCTGGAGGAGCGCGGCGCGGGCACCTGGTACGGCGAGGCCTGGGGCGACGATCTCGACATGGACTGCGACGACATCGGCCGGGTGCAGTTTGAGGTCATCGCCAGCGGCCCGGACGGCTCGGCGAGCGTGATCTTCCAGTAGGCTCGCGCCGCGGTCGGCGGATCCGGTCGACCGCGAAGGCGGCGGCGTCGCGTGCGCTGGGGGCCACCCCGCGCCCCGATGTCGCCGCCTGCGACACCCTGTCGCGTTCTGCGACACCCGCCCTCGGCCACGGGGCCCCCTGGCGTCAATCCGCGTATGGCATACTCCTTGCTTAATGGAACCCCTAGCCCCGGAGAGCGCCATGAACCCCGAGAACACCGCGCGAGGCCCCGCCGCCCGCGTGCGCTCCTTGGAGGAGTACCGCGAGGTCTACGCCCAGAGCGTCGCCGACCCTGAGGCCTACTGGCGGGAGCACGCGCGCAGCCTGCAGTGGTTCTACGCCCCCGACACGGTGATGGACAACACCGATCAGGGCGAGATCAACTGGTTCGGCGGGGGGCGGCTCAACGTCGCGGTCAACTGTGTGGATCGACACGCCGCGCGCACCCCGGACAAGGTCGCGCTCATCTGGGCCAAGAATGAGCCGGGGGAGGTGGAGCACATCACCTACCGGGAGCTCAAGCACCGCGTCGGGCGCATGGCGAACCTGCTCCGTGAGCTGGGGGTGCGCAAAGGCGACCGCGTCTGTATTTACCTGCCGATGATCCCTGAGCTGCCCGTCGCGATGTTGGCCTGCGCGCGGGTCGGCGCGGTCCACTCCGTCGTCTTCGCCGGGTTCTCGGCCGAGTCCTTGCGCGACCGCATCCTCGACGCCGGGGCGCGGGTGCTCATCACCGCGAACGAGGGCCTGCGGGGCAACAAACACGTCCCGTTGAAGACCATCGCTGATGACGCCATCGAGGGCCTGGGCCTCGTCGAGCATGTGCTCGTCGCCCGGCGCACCCAGAACCCCTGCAAGATGCGCGTGGGCCGCGACCAGTGGTTCGATGAGGCCCTGGAGCGCCACCGCACGGCCTGCCCAGCGGAGTGGATGGCGAGCGAAGATCCTCTGTTCATCCTCTACACCTCGGGCTCGACGGGGCGGCCCAAGGGGCTGGTTCACACGACGGCGGGGTATCTGCTCTACGCGTCGGTCACCCATCGCCTCGTGTTTGATCTGCGGGACGACGACGTTCATTTCTGCGCGGCGGACTGTGGCTGGATCACCGGGCACACCTACATCGTCTATGGGCCCCTGGCCAACGGCGTGACGACGGTGATCTTTGAGGGCCTGCCCAACGCGCCCACGGCGAGCCGTCTGTGGGAGGTCGCCGATCAGGTACAAGCCACCATCGTCTACACCTCACCCACGGCCTTGCGCTCGCTCATGCGTGAGGGCGACGCCCCGGTCAAACGCACGAGCCGGGCCTCGATCCGCGTGTTGGGCACCGTCGGCGAGCCGATCAACCCCCACGTCTGGCAGTGGTACCACGACGTCGTGGGCGAGGGCCGCTGCCCGATCGTCGACACCTGGTGGCAGACCGAGACCGGCGGCGCGCTGATCACGCCGCTCCCCGGCGTCACGCCGCTCAAGCCCGGCTCGGCGACCTTGCCGCTGTTCGGCGTCTCACCGGTCTTGGTGAACGAGAAGGGCGAAGAGATTCACGGCGACGGCGTGGAGGGGCTCCTGTGCCTGCGCGGCTCGTGGCCGGGCCAGGCGCGCACGATCTGGGGCGACCACAAGCGCTTCTTGCAGACCTACTTCTCGACCTTCCCCGGTCTGTACTTCACCGGGGACGGCTGCCGTCGGGACGAGGACGGCTACTACTGGATCACCGGCCGGGTGGACGACGTGATCAACGTCTCCGGGCACCGCCTGGGCACCGCTGAAGTGGAGAGCGCGCTGGTCGCCCATGACGCCGTCGCCGAGGCCGCCGTGGTGCCCGTGCCCCATGAGATCAAGGGCCAGGGCATCTTCGCCTATGTGGTCACCGTCGAGGGCATCGACACAGACCCGCAGGAGCTCGTCGGCGCGCTCAAAGAGCAGGTGCGGCGGGCGATCGGGCCCATCGCGACGCCCGACGGGGTGCTCTTGGTGCGGGGGCTCCCCAAGACCCGCTCCGGCAAGCTCATGCGCCGCATCTTACGCAAGCTCGCCGCCGGGGAGCGGGACGGGCTCGGCGATCTCAGCACCCTCGCGGATCCCCAGGTGGTCGAGGAGATCATCGCCCAGCTCGACGAGCTGGGGGCCCGCTGAGGCGCGTGACGCCTGAACAATCCCTGCGTTTTTCGCGTGACCGGGGGTGGTGACCCCATCGTAACCGCCTGGGTGACCTACTCCCCCCTTGCTCTCCCCGGCGGGCCACCTCCGGTCGCGCGTTCTCTCTGATCACGGCGCCGTGCGCGTCTTGGCGTGCTCATTCGTCTGGCTCCCGCGCCAGGCCGTCGGCGTGAAGCCCGCGTCGGTGAGCGCGGCGGCGACGGCGCTCTGCGCGGCGCCTGGGGCGATGGTGAGGGTGTCCTCCGTCGGCTCAAACGGCGCGGACGACTCTGAAGGGCCGAGCCGGGCGAAGAAGTGGCCGCCGCTCGGCAGGTAGATCGGGCCCTCAAACCCTCCGGCGGGGTTGGGCGGCAAGGGTGGGCCGCCGTTCGTGGCGTGGATCGCCTCGACGCCGTCGCCGGTCTGGACGCGGAGGGCCGCCAGGGCGGGGTCGCCGGAGAAGTAGACTCCGCCGTGGGTGTAGGGCGAGAGGTTCCGCCGCCGCTCGACCCGGGCGTAAGACGGCACGCTGTTGTGCGCGGCGACGAGGTAGAGGCCTGGGCCGAGAGGGCCCTCGACGGCGACGGCGAAGATGGCCTCGGAGAACCAGCGCCCGCCGAACCGCGCCCGGGTGACGCAGAGGCTTAGCTGGGCTTGGCCGTCTGCGGCGAGGGGGCGCAGGCCCAAGGCGCTGAGGTGGTCCCAGCGGTCGAGCGCGCCTACGCCGTCGAGGCAGAGCTCGGCGACGGGGGCGACGGTGAGGGTGTAGGCGCCGGGGGTGACCTCCCGGGCGGCGGCGTCGTCGGTGAGCGAGAGCAGGAGGAGCAGGGTCATAAAACGAGAGTAATTGCTCACGTTATGCGGCGCAAGGGTCACCGATCGTCTCCACGAC
>JBEAVX010000327.1:0-7252 GCA_041160755.1 Pseudomonadota bacterium | reverse complement strand
ACGCTGATCCCGGCGAGCACGATCTCCATCGGCCAGCCCATCGGCGGGCGCAAGAACTGGCCCTCGCCCAAGCCCGAGGCGATCAAGCCCATCGACGTGCCCACGTTCTGCGTGCACAACGCCCCGGTCACCCGCGCCGAGTGGGCGACCTGGCCCCGCCAGGCCGAGGCCGCGCTCAGCTCCGACTGCCAGTGGGGCGTCGCGAACCCGCCCAAGGCGCCGGGGAGCCCCGCCCACTGCGTCGGTCGCGACGCCGCCGTGGCGTACTGCGCCGAGCTCGTCCCCGGCGGCCGCCTGCCGACGATCGCCGAGTGGGAGGCCCTCGCGCGCTCAGAGGCGAAGAACCTCGGCCAGAGCGCCGCGAAGTTTGAGTGGGCCGAGGATCTGTTCCCGCCGGCGGTGTTCAACCGGCGCGCCGAGCCCTGCCGCGAGTCCTTCTGCGAGGACGGCATGATCAAACAGACCCTTGATCCCAAGTCCTCGGTGAGCCCCGTCGGCGACGTCTTGTGGTCGTGGAGCACCCGCAAGAAGGGCGAGTCCCACAACGAGCTCACCTTCCGCTGCGCCGTCGCCCCGACGCGCTGAGCTGCCCCGCGCGACCCCGCGTCACGCTGCGCTACCATGTCGTGACCGTGATCCCCCACGCGGTGAGGCCCCCGCCATGCCGACCCGGCTGTACTCCGATGTGCAGATGCTCGACCACCAGCCCGGCGACGGTCACCCCGAGCGCCCGGCCCGGCTCGCCGCCCTGCTCCACGGCCTGCGCGAGCGCCCGGTGCCCGGCACCACCTGGCACACCGCCCGCGAGGCCACCGACGCCGAGCTTCGCCGCGTACACGGCGAGCGGCACCTGCGCCTGCTCCGGGCCGCCGAGGGCCAGTCCATCTCCCTCGACGCCGACACCCACACCTCTCCCGACTCCGTGCAGGTCGCCCGAATGGCCGCCGGGGCCACGATTCAGGCCGCCGAGTCCGCCCTCGACGGCACGCCCGCCTTTGCCCTGGTGCGCCCACCGGGGCACCACGCCGAGCACGATCGTGTCATGGGGTTCTGCCTGATCAACAACGTCGCCGCCGCCGCCGAGGCCGCCTTGGCCTCGGGCAAGGTCGAGCGGGTGCTGATCCTCGACTGGGACCTGCACCACGGCAACGGCACCCAGCGGCACTTTGAGGGGCGGGAGGACGTGCTGTTCTTCTCCACCCACCGCTTCCCGTTTTACCCGGGCACCGGGGCGCTCCACGAGCGCGGCCACGGCGCCGGGCAAGGCCACACGATCAACGTGCCCTTGCCCGCCGGGGCCGGAGATGGTGACCTGCGCCTCGCGCTAGACGCCGTGCTGCGCCCCGCCGCCGATCGCTTCAGGCCCCAGCTCGTGCTGGTGAGCGCCGGGTTTGACGCCTACCACGAGGATCCTCTGGGCGACATGCAGGTGTCCATCGAAGGTTTCGCGGCGATGTGTGACGCCGCCCTCGACATCGCGCGAACCCACGCCCAGGGCCGAATCGCCCTGACCTTAGAGGGCGGATACAACCTCATCGGGCTCACCGAGGGGGTGCGCGCCTGCCTGGAGGTGCTGGAGGGCGCCACGCCGCCTGCCCTCGCCGCCCCGGGCCGAGGCGAGCGGGCGGTGATGGAGGCGATCCGGGCCCACACCCCACACAGTCCTTAGCCGAGCCCCGCCGGTCAGCCCGGCGCCAGCCAGACCTCGGCCTCGACGGGCTCACGCACGGCAGCGAGGCGCCTAAAGCGCTGGGCCTCGGGCTGGGCGGCCACCCAGGCGGCGAAGCGGGCGCGGAGATCGTCGCCGGGGCCCAAGGTGGGCGAGTCCGCCAAGGCGCCCAGACGCTCCATGAGGCCGTCTTCTCCCAGGCGCTCGTAGACAAAGAGCAGGCGGTCCTCTTCAGCCTCGGTCCCCCGCCAGTCCAGGCGCTCCCGCAGGGCGAGATCGAGGCCATGGAGCGCGGCGCGGTTGAGGGCGCGGCGGGCACGATCAAGCTCGGCGGCCGTGGGCGCCTGGCCGTGGGCGCGGACGAGGCGGAGGATCTCGTCTTCAGTGGGGCCGCGCAGGTTTCGCCAGTCGGCCTCAGCGGCCCAGTCCCGCTGGAGATCGGCGGCGTACCGCTCGGGGCTGGTGTGCAGCGGGCGGTCGTCGCCGATGGCCTCGGTGAGCGCGCGGAGCAGCTCCTCTGGGCCCTGGTCGGGCAGGCGCCGCAGCTCCGTCCAGGGGGGCGGCGTGATCTCCGCGCCGTGGGTGTCCGTGGTGAGCACGAGGCGGCGTGGGCCGGGCAGGCTCACCCACAGGTCGAGCCACACGCCCAGGCGGCTGTGCGTCCAGATCGCCGCGGACACGCCCCGGCCCGGGTGCACCAGGCCCAAGAGACGCAGCCGGGGGATGCCCTCGGCGTAGAACGCGCCCACCTCGACGAACCCCAGGCGCAGAAGCTCACCGCGCAGGCGGCGGGGCTCCCCCAAGGCGAGGCCCAGCGGCGCCGGGCTCAGGCGCAGGCGCACCGGCGGGCCCGCCAAGGGCGCGAGGCGATCCCCAAACCGCGCGAGCCAGCGGCGCAGCACCACGGCGCCGCCGCCCGCCATGGTGAGCAGGCTGATGAGCCCAACGGACTGGAGGAGGCCGAACATCGGCGCCAGCATAGCCCAGCGGACCCGACGACGCCCAACGACCTCACGCGCGGACGACCGCGGTGGTCACCGAGCGGGCGTCCTGATCGCGCCGAGCGGCGCCATGGGGCCCATGTTGAAGGGAGGCGGGGCCGACCGAGCGCCGCCCGGCGAGCGAGGGGGATACAGCTCGGGGACCACCGCTGTAAGCTGTGTCCCGGAGCACCCCACCATGCCAAGCCTCCCCTCTCGCCGCGCCGTGATCCTGGGCCTCGGCCTGCTGAGCGCCCTCGGCGCGCTCGCCTGGGCCAACCGCGTTCATCTGCGCTGGTTCGCCATCGAGCAGCTCCAGCCCACGATGCCCGCCCTGGCGCAGTCCATCGAGGCCGGACCCGACTTTGAGGGCCCCGACGCCCGACGCCCCCAGCTCGACGTGCGCCTCAAGGCCGTCGCGAAGGGCTTCAAGCAGCCCACGGACCTGCAGTTTGTGCCCGGCCTGCCCGGCGTCGGCGTGTTGACCGAGAAGACCGGCGCCGCCCGCTGGCTGAGCGTGCACGACGGCGCCCACGGCGTCTGGTTCAACGTCACCGTGCGCACGGCGTCGGAGCAGGGGCTCTTGGGCCTCGCGTTCCACCCCAAGTTCGCCGAGAACGGCCGCTTCTTCGTGCACTACGTCGATCGCCGCGAGGGCCGCGACCTCTCCATCGTCGAGGAGTGGCGCGCGCCGGGCCCCGACCCCCGCGCCGGGGCCCCCAAGGCCGTGCGGGTGGTGTTCACCGTCGAGCAGCCCTACCAGAACCACAACGCCGGGCAGCTCCTCTTCGGCCCCGACGGCATGTTGTATGTGGGCTACGGCGACGGCGGGTACATGGGCGACCCCCACGACCACGGCCAGAACCTCAAGACCGCCCTGGGCGCGATGCTGCGCCTCGACGTAGACAGCGGCGCGCCCTACGTCGTCCCCAAAGACAACCCGTTTGTTGCGACCCCCGGCGCGCTGCCCGAGATCTGGGCGTACGGCCTACGAAACCCCTGGCGCTTCTCCTTCGACCCCAAAGGCCGCCTGATCATCGCCGACGTGGGCCAGAACAAGTGGGAGGAGGTCTCCATCGCCGAGCGCGGCGACAACCTGGGCTGGAAGGTGATGGAGGGGCGGGCCTGCTACGCGCCGGAGACCGGGTGCGACACCGCCGGAAAACGTGCGCCGATCTACGTCTACGGCCACGAGGAGGGCATCTCGATCACCGGGGGCTATGTCTACACCGGCGCCGCCGCCCCGGCGCTCTCGGGGCGCTACGTCTTCGGCGACTTCGGCTCGGGCCGCCTCTGGGCCCTGGACCTCCCCGCCCGCGCCGGGGACGACGCCAAGGTCTACGCTTTGGGCGCCTTCGGGGTTCACCCGTCGAGCTTCGCCCGGGATGAGGCCGGCGAGGTGTACCTGCTCGACTTCGGCACCGGGGACGTGCTTCAGCTCGTCGGGGCGTGAGGGATCTCCGCCCTCGATGGGAGCCATTTATGCGACAGATTAATTTATGCGACAGTTCGGCGGGCCGATGCGCGCGGTGATGGTGCAAGGCACGGCGAGCGGCGTCGGCAAGTCGTGGGTGGCCGCCGCGCTCTGCCGCCTCGCCGCCCGACGTGGCGTGAAGGTGGCGCCGTTCAAGGCCCAGAACCTGAGCAACAACGCCGCCCCGGCCCTGGCCTTAGACGGCGGCTGGGGGGAGATCGGCCGGGCCCAGGCGCTCCAGGCCCTCGCCTGCGGCCTCACGCCCCACGTCGACATGAACCCCCTGCTGATCAAGCCCCTGCACCAAGGCGGCGCCGAGGTGATCGTCCATGGGCGCTCCACCGGGCCGCTCACCGGCCTCGGCGGTGACGCCCGGCGGGCGCTGTGGTGGCGGGCGATCACCGAGAGCTACGCGCGGCTGGACGCGGAGCTCGTGATCTTGGAGGGCGCGGGCTCTCCGGCGGAGATGAACCTTCAGGCAACAGATCTGGTGAACATGCGCATGGCCCGGCACGCCGACGCCCGGGTGCTGCTCGTCGGCGACATCGACCGAGGCGGGGTGTTCGCGGCGTTGTTGGGCACCCTCGACCTGCTCACCGCCGAGGACCGCGCCCGGGTGGCCGGCCTCGTGGTGAACCGGTTCCGGGGAGATCCGGCCTTGTTCGCCCCGGGCCTCACGCCCCTCGCCGAGCGCGCGGGCACGCCTGTGCTCGGCGTGCTTCCCTTCCGCCATGACGTTCACCTCGACGAAGAGGACGCCGCCCAGCTCAACCACCGCGCCGGGCTCCTCGACGTCTGCGCCGTCCGCCTGCCCACGGTCGCGAACTTCACCGACCTCAACGCGCTGTCTCAGACGCCGGGCGTGGGCCTACGCTACGAGGCCGAGCCCGAGCGGTTTGGCCGCCCCGACCTCTTGGTGATCCCCGGCAGCCGCGACACCGAGGCCGACCTCGCCTGGATGCGCCGCCGGGGCCTGGACCACGTCGTCACCGCCTTGGCCGAGCACACCCCGATCTTGGGGCTCTGCGGCGGATACCAGCTCTTGGGCCAGCGCCTCGGCGACTCGGCGGGCCTCGGCCTCTTGCCCGTGACCACCCGCTACGCCGACACCAAACACATCAGCCCTGTTGCCTCGACCACGACGGGCCGCTGGCTGTTGCCGCCGGGCCTCGTCGTCGAAGGCTACGAGATCCACCTCGGGCGCACCGAGGCCGTTGACCCGCTGCTCCACGGGGACGGCGCCGTCTCGGGCCTCGTCGCGGGCACGTACTTTCATGGGCTCTTGGACAGCGCCGCGCTCCGCCTCGCCTTGGTCAACGCCCTGCGCGCCCGGCGCGGCCTCCCGCCGCAGGCCGAGAGCGCCGTGCCCGATCCCCTCGCCCAGCTCGACGCCGCGGCGGACACCGTCGAGCGGCACCTGGACCTTCGGGGCGTGTTGCCCTGAAGGCCAGGCTCAGATGCCCGCCGACACCTGGGTCTTGCTGGCCCGGGGGAGCTTGATCTCCGGGTCTTTTTTGCGACGGCGGTAGAGCACCATCACATGGCCGATGACCTGCACCAGGGCCGCGCGACAGGACTCGGCGAGCTGCTCCCCGGCCTCGTCCGCGCTCTCTAAGCAGTTGCCGCCGACCTTCACCTTGATCAGCTCGTGGTGCTCTAGCTCGTCGTTCACCTTGTCGACCACCGCCTCGGAGAGCCCTTGGGGGCCGAGATGCACGACGGGGTTGAGGTGGTGGGCCAGCCCGCGAAGGTACGCGCGCTGTTTGCCGGTGAGCTCCATAAGACACCTGGGAGGACGGGGCGGCCAACGTAAGCCGCCCTCGCCCGCCCGGCTACAGCGGGTTTAGCCCAAGAGCGGCTTGAGCGTCACGCCGGAGACGCTCGCCGAGATCGACGCGGCGGCGTCGGACTCCAGGCGCGCGCGCTCGGCGGCCGGGTCTTCCGTGAGCGCACGAAGCTGGGCCAAGGCGGCGTCTACGCCTTCGCCGTCTTGTTGGCCCCAGGCGGCGGCGAGCTGGCCCGTGAGGCGCTGAATGGCCTCGACGTCGACGGCGCGGACCGCAGGGATCGTGTCGTCTAGGCGGGCGGCGCGGGCCTCGGCCTGAAACGCCTGCAGCTCGGGCAAGAAGTCTTGCAACGACGCCTTGAGCCGCTCCGGGTCGCCGGGGCCGACCTCGGCGGCGAGGCTGTCTAAGGCGCCTTGAAGATCTGGCGGGAGCGTGACCTTGGCGGCGCCGAGCAGGGCCTCGACGGCGCTGAGCACGTCGGCGGGGTGAACCTTGGCGGTCATGGCGCGCTCCCCGGCCACATCTTCTCGCGCAGGCGGCTGGCCTCGGCCGCGGGGAGCTGCTTCCACACTGAGGCCGTGAGCACCGTCGGCTTCTCGGCGGGCCAGGGGGCCAAGGCGTCGATGAGCGCGTCGCGCTGGCCGGGCGTGAGCTTGAGCAGCACGCCGATGTGGCTGTGCGGCACGAGCCCCTTGGCGTTCTTCACGAGCCAGGCGCCGTCGGCCCGGGCGAGATCGTTCAGCAGAAACGCGCCCCAGGGCCGATCTTGGGCGAGCTGCTTGAGCCACGCGAGGGCGGCGGCGTCTTTGGTGGAGACCTCCGGGGCGATGGCCAAGGCCGCCGCCTGCTCCAGATCCTCATGGGAGATGCGCCAGGACGGGCTCACGCCACGGTAGAGGGCCTCGTGGTCGCGGACGATCTTGGCGAGGCGATCCGCGCCGACCTCGGCCCGAATCTCGGGGAGCACCGCCACGGCGCCGGTGCGGTGGCGCGCATCGTCGGAGATCAACATCGCCACGATGGCGGCGACGTAGAGGGGGCGCTCGGCGCCAGCGGCCTTGAGGCCCAGCTTGAGGCCGTCGTCGGGGGTGGACGTGTCGCGGTCCACCCAGACCCCGCCGCCTTCGAGCTGGCTGCGAATCTGGGCGAAGATCTTGTCGGTGTTCATTCCTGCACCTCGTGAGGTGGCCCTGGGGACCACACGCTCCCCCTATTCTACCGCTCGCGGCGCCGTCGCGGGGGCCTCGTGTTGGGCGCGGGCTCGGACCTGCAGGCGGCCGGGGGCGCCGCCGGACAAGGCAGTAGAGTTGTTGCGTGGTCGCTCGACCGCGAGAATGGATCC
>JBEAVX010000324.1:0-3348 GCA_041160755.1 Pseudomonadota bacterium | reverse complement strand
GTTAGAGACCGCCCACCCGCAGCACCTCCCACCCCGTCAACAACCAGACCTCCCGAGCGAAGAACGGCAGCTTCGCCCGGGTGGTCTTGTAGCGGCTGGTGCGGGTGGGCGCCGCGCCAGCGTCGAGGCCCAGATCGTGGGCGAGGCGCATTGAGCGGCGCATGTGCAGGGGGTCGGTCACGAGCAGCACCCGGCCGATGCCTTCGGCCTGCACGATGTACCAGGCCTCGCGCAGGTTCTCTTCAGTGATGCGGCTGCGCTGCTCGACGCGGATGTCGGCGGCGGGCACGCCGTGGCGCACGGCCCAGCGGCGGCTCACCTCGGCCTCCGAGAAGCGCGCGCCGGGGGCGATGCCGCCGGTGAAGATGAGCATCCCCACCCGCCCCTCGCGGTAGAGCGCGAGGCCCTCCTCCAGGCGACCCTCCAAGACGGGGCTGGGCCGGGCGTCATAGGCCGCCGCGCCGAGCACGATCGCCGCGTCCGCCGGGCCCTCGTCACGACGCCCGGCGTCACGCAGGATCAACGCCGCGCTCAGGCTGAGCAGCAGGACGGGGGTGAGGAGGAGGAGCGCCAAGGCGCGACGCCAGGTCATGCCTCTGCGGATAGCCCGTCTTCGCCCGGGGCTCCACCACGTCACGACGGGTTAGCTTGGTCGGCGAAGTCCCGAAGGAGCGTCGTCATGGGCCTGACCGAGCTGGGTCGCGTCGAGCTGGTCGTCGAAGAGAAGGAGACCAACCGCCGCCGCCTCATCGCCGTGGAGGCCCTCGGCTGGCCCGTGGAGCAGGAGGCCCTGGACACGGCCTGCGCGCTGCTCAAGCTCTCGTCGCTTTTGGACTGGGCCGAGCGCCAGCCCGACGGCAAGGTGTGTAAGGTCGAGCTCTACAGTCAAGGCGAGCCCCCGAAGCCGCTCGTGGCCTGGCTGCACAAGCGCGGCGTCAACATGACCGTGGAGTCTGACAACCGCCCACGCCCGGTGCGGGGCCGCCCGGCGACCGTCCCGTGGGGCGACGACGGTGAGCCCGACGCCGGGGCGCTCATGGCCGAGAACGCCCGCGCCTTCGCCGAGGCCCACGGCGCGCCGTGGCCGCCGACGGTGGACGGGGTGCAGGCCGTGGACGACGCCTGCGAGGCCTGGCGGACGGCCCGGGGCCTCGCGCCGGAGCAGAACGACGACGACGCGGAGAACGGCCTGCTCACTGTGACCGGCGGCGCCTACGCCGGAGAGGCCCTGCGCCTCGCCGCCGGGGGCGCCTGGGCCTTCGTGCAGCGCAACGAGCACATGCGCGCCTTCGTCCTGCGCGCCGGGCCCCAGCAGACCGTCACGGTGAACGTGCTGGGCAAGGTCGAGAAGCACCTGCGCGCCGGGGCGAGCGACTCCACGCTGAGCCTGGTGAGGGTGGTGGTGGGGCGGTTGCGCGACGGGGGGTTCTGATCCTCGCCGGGGTGAGATAGGCTTCGCGCACCAGCCAGGAGCCTCCATGTCCCTCGCCCCCGCCGTGCGTGTCGGCGCCGCCTCCCTCAACCAGACCGTCGGTGACTGGCGCGGCAACACCGAGCGCATCGTCCGCGCCCTGCGCCTCGCCCGCGCCCAAGGCGTGCGCCTGCTCGCCCTGCCCGAGATGTGTATCCCCGGCTACAGCCTGTGTGACCGGCTGTTCCGCGCCGGGACGCTGCGGCGCTCGTGGGAGGTCGTGCGCGCGCTCTTGCCCGAGACGAAGGGCCTCGTCACCACCGTCGGCCTGCCGATCCTGCACGAGGGCGTGCTGTACAACGCCATGGCGGTGCTCGCCGATGGCGCGCTCGTCGGCGTCGTCGCCAAAGAGAACCTCGCGTCGGGCGACGTGCAGTACGAGAGCCGCTACTTCCAGCCTTGGCCGCGAGGCCGTCTGGACACCATTCAGGTCGAGGGCATCGGGCAGGTGCCCATCGGGGCGCTCGTGTTTGAGCTGCCCGGACTGTGTCGGTTCGCCTTGGAGATCTGTGAGGACGGCTGGAAGGGCATCCGCCCCGGCTCCACCTTGGCTCTGGCCGGGGCGGAGGTGCTGCTCAACCCCTCGGCGAGCTGGTTTGTCATCGGCAAACACCGCGTGCGACGGCGGCTCGTGGAGCAGGTGAGCCAAGAGGACCACTGCGCCTACGTCTACACCTCACTCTTGGGCTGTGACTCCACGCGGCTCGTGTTTGACGGGAGCCTGTTCGTCGCCGCCGATGGGACGATGCTGCGTGAGGGCCGCCGCTTCCGGTTCACCGAGGATGTCGAGCTCATCGACGCCGTCGTAGACCTCGACGCCATCCGCCTCGCCCGGCTTGAAGAAGGGAGCTGGCGGGAGCAGGCCCAGGCCTTCGCCCGGGGTGAGCTCGGCGCCGCGCCCCAGCGGGTGCGCATCGACGCCCGGCTTGACGGCGAGGAGTCCCCGGCGCCGGGCCCGCCGTGGTACGAGCCCCTGCCCGCCCGTCACATCGACCCGTCCTTGGCCTGGCTGGAGGACGAGAAGCTCGTGCCTCGGGCGCTGACCCAGCTCGATCTCAACCACATCGAGCTAGAGCTGGCGCTCTGTATGGGCCTGCGGGACTACGCCGTCAAATCCGGGGTCAAGGCCTTCGCCTTGGCGCTCTCCGGCGGGCGGGACTCGTCGATGGTGGCGGTGATCGTCGCCCGGATGTGGCGCTACATGAACCCGACGCTCTCCGAGGACGCGCTGCGAGAGAAGATCACGAAGGGGCTGTACACGGCCTACATGGGCACGGCGAACTCCGGGCCGGTCACCCGCCACGCCGCGTCGGCCTTGGCCGAGGCCTTGGGCGCCACCCACCGCGAGGTGGAGATTCAGGGCGCGGTCAACGAGCATGTGCGCCTGGCCGAGGGCCTCTGCGGCCAGCCGCTCTCTTGGGACGACCCGGCGGACGACATCCCGCTCCAGAACGTGCAGGCGCGGCTGCGGGGCTCGCTCATCTGGATGTTGGCGAACGTGCACAACGCGCTCCTGCTCTCGACCTCCAACCAGTCCGAGGCCGCTGTGGGCTACGCGACCATGGACGGCGACACCTCCGGCGGCCTCTCGCCGCTCTCGGGCATCCCCAAGAGCCTCATCACCCTGTGGCTCAACTGGGCGGAGACGATGCACGGGATCGACGCGCTCAAGTTCGTGAACGTCCAGGCGCCCACCGCCGAGCTGCGCCCGCCGGATCGTGCACAGACCGACGAGGGCGATCTCATGCCCTTCCGCGTGCTCGACCAGCTCATGTTCGAGTTTGTGCAGCAAGGCCGCGACCCGAAGGCGATGTTTCAGCGCCTCTGGCCCCAGCTCAAGGGGGAGTACGGCGGCGACCCGTGGGGCCTCGCGCGGC
>JBEAVX010000298.1:0-17417 GCA_041160755.1 Pseudomonadota bacterium | reverse complement strand
GGCCTACGTGAAGGAGATCGTCGAGAAGTCCAAGGCCCCGGCGGGCGCCACGGTGACCCCGGCGGCGGACGGCGCGGCGGCGCCGGCGGCCCCGGCGGCCCCGGCGGCTCCGGCCCCGACGACCCCGGCCCACTGAGATGAGCCGTCGGTGGGCGCTCATCCTCGGCGCCTCCTCGGGCTTCGGCGCGGCGGCCTGCCGCGCCTTGGCCCGGGCGGGCTACGACGTGATCGGCGTCCACCTCGACCGCCGGGCCACGCTCCCGTTGGCTGAAGCCGTGGCCCGAGACGTCGAAGCCGCCGGTCGGCGCTGCGTGCTCTACAACCGCAACGCCGCCGACGAAGACACCCTCAACACCACCTTGGATGAGCTCTCCGCGCTCCTCCAGGCCGAAGGTGGCCAGATCGAGCTGCTCCTGCACTCCTTGGCCTTTGGCACCTTGCAGCCCTTGGCCTGGCCCGCCGAGCGCCAGCTTCGCCCCAACCAGCTCCAGATGACGATGGAGGTGATGGCGCACAGCCTCGTCTGGTGGTCCCGAGGGATCATTCAGCGCGGCCTCATGGGGCGCGGCGGTCGCATCTTCGCGATGACGTCTGCGGGCAGCCGCTCGGTGCTGCCGTCTTATGGCGCGGTGAGCGCGGCGAAGGCCGCCTTAGAGAGCCACGTCCGCCAGCTCGCCGTAGAGTTGGCGCCTCTGGGCGTCACCGCCAACGCGATCCTCGCCGGGGTCACCGACACCCCGGCCCTGCGGCGTATCCCCGGCCACGAGCGCCTCATTGAGCGCGCCCTCGCCGGGAACCCCCACGGTCGGCTCACCACCCCTGAGGACGTCGCCGCGGCCTTGGTCGAGCTGGCGCGCCCGGGCCTGTACTGGCTCACGGGCAACGTCTTGCAGATCGACGGCGGCGAGGCCATCGTCGGCTGATCGCCCCGGGCGCACTTTTTTTGCGCCCCCTGCGCGTCCTGGTGGCACACTGAGCCGATGCGCACGTCCCACCTCGCCCCGATCGCCCTCGCCCTCTTCACCGCCTGCAACGAGTACGAGCTCGTCGAGAAGGACGACAACGGCGTCGTCGAGGACACCGGCACCCCCGTAGACCCGCCGTTTCAGACGCCGGAGCTTCAGGTGAGCCCCACGGCGGTCGACTTGGGCCCGGTCTGCGGTGAGGAGACCGTCGAGGTCATCCTGACCAACGCCGGAGAGGGCGCGCTCACGATCACCGAGCTCACGCCCAGCGGCGCCTGGACCTTCACCCCGCCGAGCCTGCCCCTGGTCCTCAACCAAGGCGAGCAGCACACAATCACCGTGACCGGCGGCCCCGGCTCGGGCGCTCTGACGATCGTGAGCGACGACCCGACCTCGCCCACCTTGGAGGTGCCCCTGGCGTCGGACGCCAACGCCCCGCCCGTGCTCACGTTCTTGGCGCCCACCGACGGCAGCGTGCTCCCGGTGAGCGTCGTGACCGAGCTGGTCGCCACCTTAGAGGACGACCGCGACGCGCCGGAGTCCATCGCGCTCTCCTGGGCGAGCGACGTCGAGGGCGTGCTCTCCACCGACCCGGCGTCTGGCGCTGGCCTCGCCCGCTACGAGTGGGACGCGGCGGCGCGGGCGAGCGGCACCCACCTCATCACCCTCACCGGCACCGACTCCTGCGGCGCGTCGAGCGCGGTGGACGTGAGCTTCTGCCAAGACGCGGGCTACACCGCCGACTCCTTGGACCTCGCCACCTGGTACTTCGCGGGCTACGCCAACTACGACAGCGCCAACGGCTGGGTCGAGCTCACGAAGCCCCTCACCAGCCAGTCCGGCACGGCCTTCCAGACCTCAAGCACCGTGAGCGGCGACAACGTCGTCATCCAGTTCAGCTTCTTCGCCAGCGGCGGCAGCGGCGCCGACGGCCTCTCGCTCACGGCCTTGGACTCGTCCCGCATGACCGGCTACGTCGGCGAGCTCGGCGGCGGCTTGGGCTACAAGGGCCTGCCCGGCTGGAGCGTCGAGATCGACACCTACTTCAACAGCGAGTACAACGACCCCACGCCGGTGGACCACGTCTCGTTCCACCTCAACGGCGACGTCTACAACCCGCTCTTGTGGGCCACCCTGCCCGAGATGGAGGACGGCAAGTGGCACGAGATGTCGGTGTCGGTGACCGGGTCTACGGTGGTGGTGGACGTCGACGGCGTGAACTACATCAACGACACGGTCTCGGGGATCACGGCGTTCCCGGCCTATGTGGGCTTCTCGGCGAGCACCGGCGCGCTCACGAACTCGCACCTGATCGACGCCTTGGAGGTCACGCGCTCGGTGTGTGAGGACTGAGGCGCTCAGCGTCTGATCAGCCGCGCTTGATCAGCCGCCCGAGGCCCGCGAGGCCACGCTCGACGGACTCCAGGTTCGGGCCGAACGAGAAGCGGGCGTACTGCAAGAAGCGGCCTGGGCGATCCGGGCGGCGGCGGGCGGGGTTCACGTCGAAGAACTCGCCGGGCACGACGATGACCTGCTCGTTCAGCGCGGCGCGGAACAGGCCCATGCCGGTGTTGAGCGGCGCGGGCAGGCGGCTGAGGTTGCCCCAGCAATAAAACCCGCCCTGTGGGGGCAGGTTCACCTGGATGCCGAGCTCCTCTAGGCCCTCCAACATGCGCTGGCGTTTCGCGCGGAAGGCGCGCTGCACGGCGCGGGCCTCGGCGTCGGCCACCTCGCGGCTCAACAGCGGCATCGCCGCGCGCTGGATCGGGTGCGGGCAGCCGCCGTCGAGGAAGCTCCCGGCGGACGCCGCCGCCTCGATCACCGCCCGGGGGCCGATCGTCCACGCCAGGCGCCAGCCGGGGTAACGCCAGTTCTTCGTGAGCCCGTCGAGGATCACGATGGGGTCACGATCGACGTCATCGACGTGGGCCGCCGCCGAGGTGGTGAGCTGGCCGCCGCTGTAGGTGTAGTGGCTGTAGAACTCATCGAGGATGAGCGCGCAGTCGAGCTCCCGCGCCACCTGCACCCAGGCGTCTAAGGCCGGGCCGTACAGGAGCTTGCCCGTGGGGTTGCAGGGGTTCGAGAGGATCGCCGCGCTGAGCCCGCGCCCGAGCACCTCGTCCCGGAGCTGGGAGGCCGAGAAGCTGTACTGGCGGTCGGGATCAAGCAGCACGGGGATGGGGACGAAGGTGTTGAAGCTGCCGAGGAGCTCCTCATAGGCCGTGTAGTCGGGCAAGAAGTGCCCCACGTTCACCCGGCCCAAGGTGGAGACGAGGCGGGTGAGCGCCACGCGGCCCCCGGCGCTGATCGCCACGTTCTCGCGGGTGTACTGGCTCTTTTTGCCCTGGCGATAGCGCTGGTTGTAGAGCGACGCCACGGCGTCCCGAAGCTCGGGCAGGCCGTCTACCGGGGCGTACTCGTGCTGAAGGTCGTCGAACTGAAACGACTCCAGCCGCGCCGGGCTGCCCTCCAAGGGCCCCGTCTCGGGCGCACCTTGACCGAGATTCGCCCAGTCAGGATGACCGTGGTGGTATCCAAGGCGCGCGGCCTCGGTCATGACGTAGATGACGCCGGTGCGGGGCACGGCGCGAAAGCCGGTCGGGGCAGGGATGGCTCTTTCCATAGGGCCACCGTGTATCCCGTACAGCGGGCGAGCGCAGGCGAACACGCGCACTCGCCAAGCACGAGCCTTGTCGTGTCAACGGCGGAGGAGCGAAATCAACCCTGCGACATCGCGGATCCACTCCCCCACGACCCGGCTGGGCCGTGGGGGAGGTGACCGCAGCGATCAGTCGTTGTCAGCCGAGGGGGACTCGGGGATACGACGCACCGCGATGAGGGTCTCCAGGACCGTCAACGCCGCGCGAAGCACCTCGTCGGGCTGATCCGCGAGGAGCCGGTTGATGCGAGCCAGCTCGGGGCGACCCGGCCGGTTGTTCTCATCAAAGGTGACAAGCTGCGGCAGCGACACACCCAAGCCCTCGGCGAGACGCGCGAGCGTCTCCAGGCTGGGGGTGCGATGCGCGAGCTCAAAACGACTGATCTCGCTCGTCTTGATCCCTTCAGCGCGGGCTCCCAGCTCAGCCTGGGTGAGCCCCGCGTCTTTACGAAGGGTGCGAATGCGACGAGCGAGCTGCTGGCGTACCTGGTCCATCTTGACTCCGCCTTGAATCCGTCCTGGTGGAACTCGAACTCTCACACACGTTGGTGAACCGCCGGGCACGCTCTGCGCCTTGGCGGATCCTCACCCTTATAGTCCGATTCACCTGGAATGGTCAACCCGCCTATGAAATCTCTTGTGGGGTGAAGGCCAAGACTGTCCGGGGGCGCGCAAAAAAGCTCAAGAACGGCGCGCCGGGGCCGGGATCTTCTCGTGTTTTGAGGGCGCGTGGGGTCTTGTGTGGAGCGCGTGCCGTGGCGCGAGCGGAGATCGCGGCGTGGCGCGTCGCGCGCTCAGGGGGCGATGGCGGGAGCGTAGAGGTCGATCAGCAGCTCGATCGCCCGGGGGTCATCGGCCTTCACCCGGCCCCCCAGGCTGAGCGCCTCGACCTCGGCCTCGGTCCAGGTCAGGCTCTCGACGCCGTTCTCATCGACCCAGGCCGCCTCGCCCTCCGCCGCCGCGCTGAGCATCGACGCCGCGTGGCCGAGCCACTCTCCCATGACGTGATCGTTCAAGGCCTGCACCCGCCGATAATGCCCGGTGTAGGCGCCGATGTGCAGCGCGGCGCTGCGATCGTCCCACCACTGGGCGTCTGTGGCCAGAGCCGCCAAGGTCTCTTGGTTGCGGGTGGGGGCGTGCTCTAAATCTTCAGGCAGCAGGGCCGGGCCCTCGATGTCCATCACCGCCATCGGGCGCAGGTCGGGGTGGCGCGCCAGGGCCCCGGCCAAGGTCGCCACGCCGAAGGAGCGGCTGCGGGCGACGACCTGATCGGGATCGACCTCGGGCTGGCTGGCCAAGGTGCGCAGCAACATCGCCAGATCGTCTTGGTGCACGGGGCCGTTGTGGTGCTCGACGCCCTCGCTGAGCCCGCGCCCTCGGGGATCGTAGGTCAAGACGACGAGGCCCGCGCGGGCGAGCAGCTCCACGGCGTCGGAGCTCTGGATGGGCAGGCCGGGCTCAAAGCCGGGCGGGATGAGCATGAGGCCGGGCCAGCAGCCGTCGCCTCGGGGGCGGACGAGCTCGGCGGCGACGGTGACGCCATCGGGCAGGGTGATCTGCAGCGCCTCGCGGTGCACCCGCTTCGTGGGGTCGTCGAGGCTCGGCGGCGCGGCCACGCAGCCCGACTCCGGCCAGGCCTCCGAGGGCGTGAGCGACGTCGGCGCGCAGGCGATCGTGAGGGTGAGCAGGAGCGGGATCATGGGTTGTAGTGTGCCCGATCTGAAGGCGCCGCGCAGGACCGAGTCGCGCGGCTTGTTACCCTGGGGCATGTCTTCTTCGTCGTCTCGGCGACTTGGGCTCCTCGTCGGGCTGCTCGTCGGTGGGCTGCTCACCGAGGGCGGCGTGCGCCTCGTCGGGGTCGAGGCGCGGCTGTTGACGCCGCTGGTGCCCCTGCAGGTGAGCGACCCCGAGCTGCACACGCCCGTCGCCGATGAGGTGCGGCTCTACGGCCTGCGCCCGGGGCTCGCGTTGCGGCTGCCGCGCCCCGACGGCGGACCCGACCGTGTGGTGACGACGAGCGCCCTCGGCCTGCGCGGGGCGGACCGGGCGGTGGACGACGCCGCGTTGCGTGTGCTCTGCCTCGGCGGCTCGACGACCTTCGGCGCCACCGTGAGCGATGACGAGACCTGGCCCGCCCAGCTTGAGGCCCAGCTCACCGCCCAAGGGCAGCGCGCCCAGGTCTTCAACGCCGGGGTCAACGGCTACATGACCCGGCAGAAGGTGGCCTGGGCCGAGGCGCTGATCCCCGTGGTTCGCCCAGACGTGGTGATCGTCGAGGTCTACAACGAGGGGCGGCGTTTTTTACAGCTCGGCGACGACCCGATGGCCCGGCTGCGCCAGAGCCCGAGCCTCTGGGCGGAGTGGATCTGGGGCGCGCCCGAGGTCGACGCCGCCTGGAGCCCGATCTGGCGGGCCTCGGCGGGCCTACGTGTGGGGGTGATCGGGGTGAACCGCCTGCTCGTGGGCCGAGGGGGCTGGGATCCGTCGGGGCCGCTGATCACCCGGGCCACCCAGAGAGACGAGGCGGCGGCGGCATCGCTCTTTCGCCAAGCCGGGGAGGCGCGGGTCTGGGGGCTCATCCCCCCCGCCGGAGGCCCTGAGCTGCCGTGGCCGGTGATCGACCTGCACAGTCGATATGAGGCGGTGGGGGAGCCCTTTGGGTCGGCGGGAAGGGAGGTTCATCCTGCGCCCGAGGTCTATGGTTGGTACGCCCAGGAGATCGCCGAGGCGCTCCGTGCAGACCTCGCGGAGCTTACGCGCCCGTGAACGGATCGGCGTGAGGGCCCCCGCGCGCCGGGCCGCAGGTTAGCTTAGGTCCGTATGCCCGAATCGTCGCTCCCCCTCGGCGCCCTGAAGCTCCAGTCCCTCATCGGGCGTGGCGGCGTCGGGGAGGTGTGGCAGGCCGTAGACGCCTTGGGGCGCCTGCCGGTGGCGGTGAAGGTGCTCACCCACCCGAGGTATCGGGAGCCCGAGGTGCTCGACGCGCTCCAGGCCGAGCTGAGCCGGGCGGCGCGGGTGGATCATCCGGGGGTGGTGCAGCTCTTCGGCTGGGGGCTCGTGGACGCGGGGCTCGCCCAGGCCACCCAGGGCAAGCTGCCCGAGGGCGCGCCGTATGTGGCGATGGAGCTGGTCACCGCGGGCAGCCTCCAGACCTACGCCGCGCGCCTGGGCTGGGAGGATCTGCGCGGCCTGCTGTTGGGGGTGCTCGACGCCTTGGCGCACCTGCACGCCAAAAAAATGCTGCATCGCAACATCAAGCCCGCGAACGTGCTCTGGGGCGCCCCTCGGGACGCGCGGCCTGGCCCGAAGCTCGCGGATCTGGGCCTCGCGAGCCCCCTCGACCTCGCCCGCGCCCCCGCCCGCGCCCGGGTGGCCGGGGCCCCGGCGTACCTCGCCCCGGAGCAGTTCGCTGGGCGCTGGCGAGCGCTGGGCCCCGAGACCGACCTCTACTCCTTGGGCGTCGTCGCCTGGGAGTGTGTCACCGGGGTGCTGCCGTTTCGGGGCTCCAGCGTCTACGGCATCCGCGAGGGCCACCTCAAGGGCGCGCTGCCCGCGCTGCGGCCTCGCCTCGCCGTGCCCACGGGCATGGGGGACTGGCTCGGGCGGCTCTTGGAGAAGGAGCGCGGCGCACGGTTTGGCTCGGCGGCCGAGGCCGCGGAGGCCCTGCTCGCCTTGGGCCCGCCCGTCGGCGACGAGGAGCTCGCGTCCTTGGAGCTTCACTCCGCCGAGGGCGAAGGCTGGGCCCGGGCCCCGGCGTGGTGGCTCAACGACGCGCCGTCGTTCGTGTGCCTGAGCCCACGCCCCGCCGCCGGGGAGCTGTGGGTCTCCGATGACGTGCTGCGCTCGGCAGAAGAGGCCGTAGACGCCGTCACCCGGGCCCGAGGCAGCGCCGCGCCCCTGCGGTCGGCGGCGATCGAGGCCAGCAACCTTCGCCCGGTGAGCCTGTTCGGTCGAGACGCCGAGCGCCGCGCCTTGTGGACCGAGCTTGAGCAGGCCCTCGTCGAGGGGCGCCCCCGGGTGGTCGTGCTGCACGGCCCCGCCGGGGTGGGGCTCAGCCGTTTGGGTCGCTGGGTCGGCGAGCGCGCGGAGGAGCTCGGCGCGGCGGGCGCGGTCTCCGGCGTGGCCGACCCCGCCCAGGGCCTCGTCAGCCTCCTCGGCGTCTGGTCCCAGGCCCAAGGAGCCCCCTTGGAGGACGCCGAGGCGCTCCTCGGCGCGGCGCTCGCGCGGGACGGCGGTGAGCAGGATCCCACCCTCGCCGCCGCCTTGGCCGGGTGGATCACCCCCGGCGCCCCGCCACGCGCCGCGCCGCGCACCGCTGAAGGCGCCCCGGTGGCGCTGCTGGGCTGGCTGCGCCATCAGCTCAGCGCCGGTCCTCAGGTGATCTGGATCGACGACGCGCCCCGGCACGCCGACGCCGCGGCCTTCGCCCGGGCCGCCCTGCGCGAGACCGGCGCGCTCCTGCTCGTCTTGACCGCCCGAGACGACGAGCTCGTGGGGCGCTCGCCTGGGGCCACGGCGCTCAAGGCGCTCACGGGCAAGGGCCGGGTGAGCCGCCTGCGGGTCGGCCCCCTCGCCTCAGAGACGGGCCGGGCCTTGGGCCGACACCTGCTGTTCGGCGTCGAGGAGTCCCGCTGTGATCCCCTCGTCGTCGGGTTTGTCTCCCCCGGCGTCGGCATGGAGGCCACCCGCGCCTGGATCGAGGACGGCGCCTTGTCCGCCGCCGAGCCGGGCCTCGCCTGGACGGCCCCGCCGCCCGCCCAGGCGCCAGAGCGTCTGTTGGAGCTGACCCTCGGCCGCCTCCGCGCGCTGTTGGAGCCCCCCGAGGCCCGCGCCGCCTTCGCCGTGGCCGCCGCCTTGGGTCGAGAGGTGCCCGAGCCCCTGTGGCGCGCCGCCTGCGCCCACATGGGCGCCCCGCCCAGCGCCACGATGACCACCCGGCTCTGCCGTCTGGGCCTCTGGGAGGACGTGCCCGGGGGCTGGCGGTTCACCTCGACGACGGCGCTCGACGCCGCGTCACTGGTCTCCGAGCGCGCCGGGCTCAAGGCGCAGGCCCACCGCGCCGTCGCCGAGGCCCTGCGCGGCTTCGGCGGCTCCCCCGAGCGTGTCGCGTTCTACGCCGAGCGCGCCGGGGACGACCCCACCGCCGCCTTGCTCCTCGCCGCCCAGGCCCGCCGCCGCCGGGGCGACCCGCGCGGAGGCGCGGCGCTCTTGGAGGCTCGCGTCAAGGCGCTCAAGGCCCGAGGCGAGACGCCGAGCGCCGATGATCAAGCCGACGCGCACATCGAGCGGGCCCGGTGCCTCCGCGCGCTCGGAGAGCAGGCCCAGGCCAAACGCTCCGGCGAACAAGCCCTGCTCACCGCCGAGGCCAGCGCCGAGCGCCGCGCCGGGGCGATGGCGGAGCTGGCGCTCATCGCCGCGAGCCTCGGGGAGGGCGCCGTCGCCGCCCGCCTCGCCGCCCAGGCGATGGACACCCTGCGCCCCCTCGGCGCCTCCGAGGCCCTCGGCGACGCCCTCCGCGCGGCGGCCTCCCTCACCGCCGACCCCCAGCGCGCCGAGATCCTGCTGAACGAGGCCGTCGAGGTCTACGACGAGGCGGCCTGCCCGCTCTCCGCCGGGGACGCCCTCGCGCGGTTGGGGCAGCTCGCCTTGGCCCGGGGCGCGACGGACGAGGCCGGGGCGCGACTGCGCCGGGCGTTGAGCCGGGCCCGCGCCGTCGGGGACATGCTCGCCGAGGCCCGGGCCCAGTTCGGCCTCGCCAGCCTCGCCCAGCGCGCCGGGGCGCTCCCCGAGGCCGAGCGCCGCGCCCGCCGCGCGCTCTCACGCCTCGATCTCCTCGCCGAGCCCGGCGCCGCCTCGGTGCGCCTCACCTTGGCCACGCTCAAGCTCCGCCGGGGCGCCATCGCTGAAGCCTATGAAGACGCCCGCCTCGCCGCCGACGCGCTCCGCGCCCAAGGCCGAGACGACGCCGCTCTCGTCGCCGACGCGCTGCAGGCCCCGGGGCTCGCCGAGGGCCGTGACTGGGCGGGCCTCGCCGCCGTCTGTGAGCGCCTCGGCCCCACCTTGAGCGGCCCCGTTCAGGCCGACGCGGACGTCGCCAACGCGCTCCAGCTCGCGGCGCGAATCGCCGAGGCCGCCGGTCGCGCCCCCGTGGCCGAGTCCCTGCGCGCCCTGCTGATCGCCGCCTGAGTCGCGCGGGACGATCCAAACGGCAGCTCCTCGGTCCTGCGGGTGCTCATCACCCACAAGACCGAGGAGCGCGTTCGGACAGTCGGGCCCCCCGGAAGCACCCCTGCTCATCTCCCCGAGGTCACCCTCGGGTCCGTTTCCCGTCGTCCGCTCCCCACAGAGCAAGGATCGTGCCGGGGGGCTGATGCGCGCAGGGGCCTCAAAAACCGCGTTGAGGCCTTCCTTCAAGCGTCCTGGTGTGTCACGGGACGTGTCCTCCGCGACACCCCAACACACCTACGCCCGCGTCACACGGCGACGGCGTGACGCGGCGAGGGCCACGCCGACGGCGGCGACGAGGCCACCGCCCGCGCCGCTGCCGAGGCCGCAGAGGCCACCTTGGGCCGTGGTGACGACGACGGTCACGGTGTCGGGGGCGCTGAGCGCGCCGCCGTCGCCGACGACCAGCTCAAAGGTGAAGGTGCCCGCGAGCTGGGGCTCGAAGCTGGGCTGGGCGGTGTCGGCGCCGCTGAGGGCCACGCCGGGGCCGCTCGCCTGGGTCCAGGAGAAGGTGGGGTCGCTCGCGCCTTGGGCCCGGCCGTTGAGGATCACGGTCTGGCCGACATAGGCCATGAAGTCTTGGCCCGCCCGGGCGCGCAGGCCGCCCTCCTCGCCTGGGTCGCCGCTGTCGCCGTCGCCGGACGGATCGCCGCTGTCGTCGTCGCCGCTGGGATCGTCCAGGGTGGTCTCTTCAGCCATCATCGCCCAGAACGAGGCGTCGCCGTTGTCGTAGCCCAAGGCCCAGAACCCGACGCCGAGCAGGCCCTCATCGACGGCGTACCGCACCTTCGCCCGCAGAGACTGCTCGTCGTCGTACCAGGCCTGGGACTTCGACGACGGGAAGTAGTACGGCGTCTCGGTGAGGCTCTCGTACAGGCGACCGTAGGTGTCTACGTCAGCGACGGCGTCGGCCATGGTGATCGAGTCGGCGTCGGCGGTGGCGGTGCCGGGGACGGTGTTGTTCGTCGTCGGCCAGACCTTGCCGTAGAGCGGCAGGCCGAGGAGGATACGCTCGGGCGGGCCGCCGTAGGTGATGTAGTCCTCGATCGTCCAGTCGATGCTGTACTTGGACCAAGGGTCGCCGCCGTAGAGCGGGGCCACGGGGCCCGGGTCGCCGCCGGACCAGTGGTAGTCGTAGCCCATGATGAACAAGGCGTCCGACGCGGCGGCCAAGGCGTCGTAGTCATACGCGCCGCTCCAGTCCACGGCGGGCGTCGCGACGGTGACCTCATCGACGGCGGCGGAGAGCTCGGCGACGAGGCTCACCAGCCCGTCGCGGTTCGACGCGCCCATGCCCTCAAAGTCGACGGACACGCCGTCGGCGTCGTAGGCGTCCACGAGGTTCTTGACGTTCTGCACGACCTTGGCCCGCTGGGTGGCTGAAGGCAGGATGACGTCCATCACGTCGTCATCGAAGCAGGTCAAGGTGAGGTGCACCTTCACGCCTTGGCCGTGGGCGGCGGTCACGAGCTCTTCAGCGATCGACGTCCAGCGGGAGGTGGAGCTGAGGCTGCCGTCGGAGTTGAGCCCCACGTCAAAGAAGGCGACGTGGGTGACATGATCCCAAGGCACGGCGTCCACGCCGTCCACCCAATAGGGCAGGTAGCCATACACCCAGACATCGGGGCCCCCCAGCGGCGCCGGGGGCGGCGGCGAGGCGGCGCGCCGAGGCTTGAGCCCCGACTTGGCGTGGGCGGCGTGGATCGAGCCCGACGGGGCGGGCGCGTCCTGGGGGGTTCCGGCGAGCGCGAGGGCGGTCGTAATGATTGCGAGCATAGGCATAACGACAAGTCTACCGCGCGCGGCGGACATTCGCAGCGTCAAGCGTCAAGAGGATCTCTTGCGGACGGGCTTGTGAAGCGGTAAGGTCTGCGCCGGGGAATCCCCCAAAACCTCGCTGTGACTCCCTTCGCTGACCAGGAGCCTCCATGAGCTTCTTTGAACGCCTCGCCAACGTCTGGAAGGGCTTCTTCGGGCTTTTCATCGCCGACGTCGAGCGCAACAACCCCGAGGCGGTCTACGAGTCCGCGATCGAGGAGCGCATCAAGAAGCACAAGGAGCTCAAGAAGGCGGTCTCCGGCATCGTGTACCTGCGGAACAAGCTCCAGTCCGAGCTTGAGCAGTTCGAGCGTGAGCTGGCCGAGGTCCAGGTGCAGATCCCCATCGCCGTCGAAGAGGGCGAAGACGACGTGGCGATGGTGCTCATCCAGCGCAAGGACGAGCTCACCGCGAAGATCGCCTCCCACCAGGTCGAGCTTGAGAAGATCGGCGCCCAGGCTGAAGAGGCCAAGTCGGGCCTGATCGCCTTCCAGGCCGAGATCGAGAAGCTCCGCCGCGAGAAGGAGGAGATGCTCGCCAAGAAGGCCAGCGCTGAAGCCCGCATCCAGATCCAGGAGACGCTCGACGGCCTCTCCACCGACGCCGACATCAAGGCGCTGGAGAACGTGCGCACGGGCATCGAGAAGATCGCCGCCGAGGCCGACGTGGCGTCGGAGATCAAGGGCCAGTCCCTGGACGACAAGCTCGCCAAGATCAAGGCCAAGACGGCGAACACCGCCGCGAAGTCCCAGCTCGACGAGCTCAAGAAGCAGATGGCCGCGCGCAAAGGCGCCCAAGAGGCCGCCGCCGCGGGCGCCAAGAAGACGATGTGAGCCCGCCCGGCGTCTTCACTCTGCCGGGGCGCGCCTTGGACGAGGAGGACGCCTGGGTGCGCGCGCTGCAATCGGCGAGCGACGCTGAGGTGCTGGAGGCCACCCGCGCCGCCGTGCGTGCGGGTCGCCCGGGCTTGGCTGGTCGCGCCGTGAGCCTCGTGCTCTCCGAGGAGGCGGTGGCCGGAGACCCCGAGCTTGAGCGCGCCGCCCGCGCCGCGCGGCTCTTGCTCAGCCGCCCCGTCCCGCCGACGATCGAGGAGTGGGACGAGCTGATCGCCGACTTCGGCCGCCGCCAGCGCATGGCGCGGTTTAAGGCCCGGCACCGGGCGATCACCCGGGGAGAGAGCCCCGACAAGCCGCGCACACGCCCCAAATGATCTGGGTGGGTTAATCTGGCGGCCATGTCTACGGCCTCCCCGACGCAGAGCCTCCCCCGGCGTGTCTTCAGCCCCCTGCTCAACCGCCTCTCCGCCGCCTGGGCGGGCATGGACGGCACGACGCGCCTGCACACGACGGTGCTCGCGGGGTTGATGGTCGGGTCGTTGGCCCATTACCTCGTCTTCATCACCTATTTTATTGAGGACGCGGGGATCAGCTTCGCCTACGCCCGCAACTGGGCCGAGGGCGAAGGCTTCGTCACCTTCGCCGGGGGCGAGCGGGTCGAGGGCTTCTCAAACCCGCTGTGGACGTGGATCTGCGGGGTGTTTTACCTCCTCGGCGTGCCGCCGTTCACGACCGCGAAGCTCCTCGGGGCGGCGTTTGGCGCGGGCACCTTGCCCTTGGCCTGGGCGCTCACGAAGGAGGCCCGGGGCCGCCTCGACGCCGTGGCCCTGATCCCGCCCTTGCTCCTCGCCGCGTCGAGCACCTACGCCATCTGGAACGCCTCGGGCTTAGAGAACAGCCTGTTCGGCGTCTTGTTGACCGCGGGGATGCTGCTCATCTTGCGCGAGGCCGAGCGTCCCCAGGCCTTCCCGTGGTCGGCGGTGATGTTTCTGGGCCTCGCGGTCACCCGCCCCGAGGGGGTGGTCTACGCCGCCGTCGCGGGCTTGGTGCGCCTCGTGCTGGCGATCCGCGCCCGGCAGGTGGTGGTGCCGATCGCCAAGTGGCTCGTCGTGTTCTGGGCGCCGTTCTTGGTCTACCAGGCCTGGCGCTACAGCTACTTCGCCTGGCCCTTCCCCAACACCTTCTACGCCAAGGTCGACGGCGAGGACCGCTTCAAGCCCTGGAGCTGGGGCACGAAGGGCTGGCTCTACATCCGCAACTACATGAGCGCCTTCGGGATCGGCTACGTCTTGCCCCTGGCGCTGGTGGCGATGACCGGCCTGCGGGATCGCCGCCGCTGGCTCACGCTGGGGCTCACGGCCTTGTGCGCGGTGGCGTGGCTGTGGAACGGCCGGGATGGCCTGCCCGACGGCTTTGATCCGAACTGGCTCGCCAAGCTCCAGCTTCATTGGGACAAGGTGCGGGTCGGCGCGGCGATCGTCGCCGTGGTCGCCGCGACCTTGGCCACGCTGTCCGAGCGCGGCGCCGCGGCCCGGGTCTTGTGCCTCGGCCAGGTCGTCGCGGGGTTGTTCTTCGTGCTCTACAGCGGCGGCGACTGGATGGCGCAGTGGCGCTTCTTCTCGTACTTCGCCGTGCCGGGCTTCGTGCTCATCGGCTTGGGCCTGGGCCGCCTGCTCGACGCCGTGCCGCCCTGGGGCCCCGAGCGCCTGGGGATGCCGACCTTACGCCTGATCACGCTCACGGTGTTTGTGCTGGTGATCGGCACGCCGAACATCTGGCAGTCGGCCTGGGCGGCGCCGTCTCCCGAGACGACGATCTCCGACGTGAAGCAGCGCGTGGAGTACATGACCTGGGTGCAGCGCCGGCTGCACCTGGAGCGCGTGACCTTGTGGGACGTCGATATGGGCGCCCACATGTACTACACCGACTGGCGCATCCTCGACGTGGCGGGGCTCGTGGACGTGCCGGTCTCGCGGCACCTCTACCAGAAGGCGTTCATCCGCGAGTACCTGTTCTTGGAGGAGCGCCCGCACTTCGCGCACATGCACGGCGGCTGGGCGAGCAAGGTGAAGATCACGACCCACCCCGAGTGGAAACGCGACTACATCGAGATCCCCGGCTACCCCTCGGGCCGCAAGCAGTTCCACATCGGCAACCACATCCGCAAGGACATCTTCGTGCGCCCCTCCTACGAGGGCCCTGAAGGTCGCCGGGCGATGTTTAAGGGCGGCGTCACCCTAGAGGGCTGGGACATCCTCTCGCCTGAAGTGCCCCAAGAGGGCCGGGTGGTCGTGGACGTGTGGCTCAAGGCCGGGTTCCGCAAGGCCGGGGTGCGGGTGATCGCCGTGCTCGACGACGGCGCCGGGCACCAGCACGCCTTCGCCGTGCCCCCCGGCTATGACTGGTACAAGGTCACCGACTGGAAGAACGACGAGCACGTCCGGGGCACCTTTGACCTGGACCTCCCCAAGAGCCTGCCGCCGGGCACCTACGACCTGGGCTTCGTGCTGTTGGACGAGAAGTCCGGCGAGGTCTTGTCGGTGAACGTGCCCCAGGCCCCGGCGCCGGAGGCCCCCGTCGAGGGCGCACCCGTCGCCGAGGTTCCGGCCGAGCCCGCGCCCCGGTACATGCGCGGGGAGCTCTTCTTTGACGCCGCCGTGGTGATCGTCTCCCGAGACGAGGCGACGACCTTGGCCGATGAGGACCGCCTGCAGGCCTTCACCTTCGCCGAGATCGGCGAGTGTGAGCTGGCCTGGGGCGCCTGGAAGCAGGCCGAGCACCACCTCGCCAAGAACACCCGCTGGCACGACGACTACAAGCCCGAGGTGAAGACGGCCATCGCCGGGTGTTACGCCGCCCGCGCCGCCGAGGCCCCCACCCAAGACGAGCAGGTGCGCTGGCTCGTCGAGGCCCGGGGCTACGATCACAACCTCGACGCCGTGGTCACCGCCGCCCAAACCTTGGCCGCGACCAAAGACGCCGAGGGCGACGCCGCCGCCGCCAAAGAGGACTGGGAGGGCGCCTACGCCGCCTACCGCGCCGCGCTCATGCTCGACCCCCGGCTCTCCTGGACCCGCAAGAAGGCTGAAGAGGCCCGAGACAAGCGCCTCGACATCAGCGGCAAGGTGAAGGATCCACCGCCCAAGGCCGCGACCACCCGCACGGCCCCCGGCCCCAAGAAGGCCGGTGAGCCAGGCGATCCCAAGGCCGTAGACGACAAGAGCCCCGACCTCAAGCCCGCGGGAGTGCGTCGTCCAACCGTCGGCCCACGGGGCAAGCTCCCGCCGCAGAACCCGGCGCCGAGCGCGCCGGTTGTGGACTAAAGTCATGGCCGCTCCCCGCTGTCCAGACGCCCCCACCAAGGCGTTTCGCACCTTGGCCATGATCTACCGGTCCGAGGACGAGTCCTTCTGGATCGCGCACACGGTCCTCTACAACCTGATGGCCTGGGGCGACACCCCCGCCGAGGCCCGAGCGTCGTTGGAGCGGGTCATTGAGGAGGCCCTCTTAGACGACCTCAACTCCGGGTTTGACAGCGCGCGTCGGCCGAGCGCCCCGGAGGAGGTTCAACAGCGTCTCGCATACGCTAAACACGTTCAATGAACTTGTTCAATAAACGTGTTTAAAGAACCCGCAGCCGCGCCACCAGCGGCCGGTGGTCCGAGAGCGCGTCAAACCGGGTCTCCACCTCGGCGCGGAGCACCTCCACCGGCCCTCCGGTGAAGATGTGGTCGATCTTGCGGTCGGCGGTGGCGCCGTAGGGGATGTAGGTGCGGGCCTCGGGCGCCAGGGGCGCGGCGAAGGCCTCGTGGGCGAGGGCGGTGAGCGCGGCGAGGGGGTTGGGGTCGTCGGTGTACTCGGCGGCGTCTTTGCCCAAGCGGGTCGGGTCGTCGCCGACGGGCAAGAGGTTGAAGTCTCCGGCGAGGATCCACGGCTGCTCGGGCGGGAACGCCCGGATCACGGCGCAGAGGCGCTCCACCTGGGCCTGCAGCGTGCCGTCGCCGCGGGAGAAGGCCGAGAGGTGCACGTTGCCCACCCAGAGGGGGTGGGTGCGGCCCTCGACGGGCAGCTCCGCCCACAAGAGCGCGCGCTTGAGGTTGAACACCTGGCGCCAGCGGGCCTCTCGCATCAACGGGAGCGCCGTGCGGCCCGCCCGGGAGAGGCCTCGTGTGGAGCAGGTCGCCTGGTGCAGCTCGACCCGGCCCATGGGGCGGTGGCTGGGGGTCGGGACGTAGAGCGCGCGGTGGATGGCGGCGCTCGCGGCGCCTGTCGCGCCGATGGCGCTCACCAAGGGCGGGAGCTGGTCGATCCGCCCGGTGCGGTCGGCGCCCCGATCGACCTCTTGGAGGAGCGCGAGGTCTGGCGCCATCGTCCGCAGGGCCTCGCCTTGGGCGGCGAGGGTGGCGCGCACGTCCTCGGGCGGCACAAACACCGCCTGGCCCCCGTCGTAGAAGAAGTGGTGCCGGGTGCCCGCGGCGAACTGGAGGTTCCAGCTCACGACGGTCAGGGCCTCGCCGGGCACGATCGGCCGGGGCGGGGCGGAGCTGAAGTGGTCGGCGGGGCCTTCAGGCGGCGGCTGGTGCTCGACCCGGCGAAGCGCCCGGCGGCCCAACGATCGGAGCGTGTCGCGGATCATCCGCCCTCCTCGCAGGGGGTGTACACGGTGACGTGGTCGTAGGGCTCATCATGGAGGGTCCAGGGCGCGTAGGTCTCCACCGGAGGCCGCCCGGCGACGAGGTAGGCGTGGAGGTTCCCGCCCCCGGCGGCGCTGTGCACGCGCGGGCCCCAGAAGGTGTCGCGCAGGGTGAGCCGCAGGACAGGGGTGAGGCAGGCGGTCGGGTCGGCCTCTTGGGGCCACGGGGCCTCGCCATCGACGATCGGGCCATGGCCCGGTCCTGGGTGGAGGCGGGGGAG
>JBEAVX010000290.1:0-7564 GCA_041160755.1 Pseudomonadota bacterium | reverse complement strand
GCGGACATAAAGAAGTGGCTAACATGGTGGCGCCGGGGGTGTTAGGGAGGCGCCCACGCCAGGAGGCTCCCCATGCCCTACACCGTCACCCTCATCCCCGGCGACGGGATCGGCCCCGAGGTCACCGCCGCCACCCAGCAGGTGCTCGCCGCCGCCGACGCCCCGATTCAGTGGGAGGTCGTCCACGCCGGCCTCTACGCCTACCAGAAGTTCGGTGACCCCGTCCCCGCCGAGGTCGTCGCGAGCATCAAGAAGAACCGCATCGCCTTGAAGGGCCCTCTGGAGACGCCCAAGGGCTCCGGGTTCCGCTCGGCGAACGTCACGCTGCGCCAAGAGCTGCAGCTCTACGTCGGCCTGCGCCCGGTGAAGTCTCTGCCGGGCATCGAGACGCCGTACAAGAACGTCGATCTCGTCGTGCTCCGCGAGAACACTGAAGACCTCTACGCCGGCATCGAGCACGAGATCGAGCCCGGCCGGGTGATCTCGCTCAAGGTCTCCACCAAAGAGGCCGGCGTGCGCATCGCCCGCTGGGGCTTTGAGTACATGCGTTACCGCGGTCGGCGAATGATCACCTGCTCCCACAAAGCGGCGGTGAGCCCCTTGGCCGACGGCGCCTTCCTCGACGCCTTCTTGGAGGTGGGCACGGACTACCCGTTCATCCGCCAAGACAGCCTGCCCGTGGACAATCTCGCCATGGCCTTGGCTCTGGACCCCACACGTTTTGACGTGCTGCTGCTCCAGAACCTCTACGGCGACATCCTCTCCGACCTCGTCGCGGGCCTCGTCGGCGGCTTGGGTGTGGTGCCCGGCGCGAACATCGGCGACGGCGTCGCGGTGTTTGAGGCCGTGCACGGCACCGCCCCCGACATCGCGGGCAAAGGCCTCGCCAACCCCCTCGCGGTGTTGATGAGCGCGGTGATGATGCTGGAGCACATCGGCGAGCACAAGGTCGCTGACCGCGTGAGCCGCGCCATCCACGACGTGCTCGGCGCCCGTCGCCACGTCACGAAGGACCTCGGCGGCACGGCCGACACGGCGACCTTCACCCAAGCCCTCATCGACGCGCTGTGAGCGGAGGCCCCATGACCACGACCACCTCTCAGTCCCCGGCCCAGTCCCAAGCCCCGGCCCACGCCGTCACCCTCATCCCCGGCGAGTGGATCGGCCCCGAGGTCACCGCCGTCACCCAAGACATCCTCGCCGCGGCGGGGGTGAACATCGCCTGGGAGTCTTTTGACTGCCCCCAAGGCCAGCTCAGCCCGGCGCTCGCCGAGTCCGCCCGTCGCACGGGGCGCATCCTCAAGAGCCGCACCAGCGCCGCCCGCCTGGAGGGCCGCCTGCCCGCGAGCGTGCAGCTCCGCAAAGAGCTCAACCTGTGGTCTCAAGTGCGTCGGGTGCGCACGCTCCCCGGCGTCTCCGCGCGGTTTGAGGGTGTCGATCTGCTCGTCGTGCGCGAGACGTCTGAAGACATCTACAAAGGCTTCGAGCACCAGACCGCCCCCGGCGTGTTTGAGTCGGTGAAGGTGACGACGGCCTCGGCCTGCGAGCGCATCGCCCGCTTCGCCTTCGACCTCGCCCGGGCTGAAGGCCGCAAGAAGGTCACCATCGTCCACAAGTCGAACATCCTCAAGAAGGCCGACGGCCTGTTCTTGCGCACGGCCCAGGCGGTGGCGAAGGACTACCCCGACATCGTCTGTGACGAGGTGATCGTCGACGCCTTGTGCATGAAGCTCGTGCGCTGGCCGACGAGCTTCGACGTGCTCCTGTGCGGCAACCTCTTCGGCGACATCGTGGCCGACCTCGCCGCGGGCCTCGCCGGGGGCATCTCCGCGGGCGGCTCGGTGAGCGTCGGCGACGGCGTGAAGATGTTCGAGAACCCCCACGGCTTCGCGCCGGAGCTCGTCGGCACAGGCAAGGCGAACCCCATCCCGACGCTTCTGCAGGGCATCGCGCTCCTGCGGGATCTCGGCGAGCACGACGCGGCGGCGCGGATCGAGGCGGCGCTCCACGGCGCGCTCACGGCGGGCCTACGCACCATCGACCAAGGCGGCGAAGACGGCTTGGCTGAGGTGAAGGCGGCGATCCTCGCGCGGCTGTGAGGTCGGCGCCGCCGCCGCTTTGGAGCCTGTGGGGCGTGTTGTGGTAGACATTCAACATGCCTCTTCTCCCCGGCACGATCCTCGGTGAGCGCTACGTCATCGGCGCCGTGCTAGGGCGCGGTGGCTTCGCGACGGTGTACGCCGCGCGCCACGCCCAGCTCGCCAGCGAGCACGCGATCAAGGTGCTGCACGCCGGGGCAGATGAGGCCGCCCGGGCGCGGCTGTTGAGCGAGGGGCGCATTCAGGCGCGGCTGAACCACCCGAACGTGGTGCGGGTGACCGACGTGGTCGAGCTGCCTTACGGCGTCGGCTTGGTGATGGACTACATCCGCGGCGAGACCCTTCGTGCCCGTCTGAGCCGGGGCCGCGTGCCCCTGGAGGAGGCGCGGGCGCTCGGCGAGGGGCTGATCCGTGGGGTGGCCGCGGCGCACGCCTTGGGCCTCGTTCACCGGGATCTCAAGCCCGACAACGTGCTCTTGGACGCCGAGGGTGTGCCCAAGATCATCGACTTCGGCATCGCCCGAGGCGAGGCCGCCGAGACACAGACCCAGGCCGGGGTCGGCATGGGCACGCTCGGGTACATGGCGCCCGAGGCGTACCACGACGCGGCCACGGCGGGCCCCCCGGCGGACGTGTTCGCCTTGGGGGTGATCCTCTACGAGCTGCTCAGCGGCAAACGACCCTTCGGCGAGGGCGCGCCGTGGATGCAGCAGCTTAAACAAGCCACCCTGGCCGAGTGGGTCCGCCTCGACGCCCTGGAGCCCGGGCAGCCCCAGACGCTCATCGACGCCATCCACGCCGCGCTGTCTCCTCGCGCGGACGACCGCCCGGCCGACGCGGGGAGCCTGCTGGAGTGCTGGTTGGGTCAGGCCACCCCGCCGAGCGCCCGGGCCACGACGGAGTCGCCCAGATCGAGGGTGATGGTCGTCGTGGCGCTGCCCCTGCCCACGATCGCCGCCCGGCACAACCTGCCCGCCGAGCGTGACCCCTTCATCGGCCGCGAGGCGGATCTCGACGCCCTCGCGGCGCAGCTCACCGCCGGGGCGCGGCTCGTGACCTTGCTCGGCATCGGCGGCTTGGGCAAGACTCGGCTGGCGATTCATTACGCCCACCAGCAGCTCCGCGCCTGGCCGGGCGGCGTCTGGTTCTGCGACCTCGCGGATGCCCACGATCTCGACGGCGTGCTGCGCGCCGTGGCCGCCGCCCTGAGCGTGCCCTTGGGCCGCGATCCGGTCAGCCAGCTTGGCCACGCCATCGCCGGTCGTGGTCGTTGCCTCGTGATCCTCGACAACTTTGAGCAGGTGACGGCGCTGGCGCAGGAGACCGTGGGCCGCTGGCTCGATGGCGCCCCCGAGGCGCGGCTGCTCGTGACCTCCCGCGCGCGGCTCAACTTGCCCGGCGAGACCTTGCTGGTGCTCACGCCGCTTGAAGAGGACGCCGCCGTCGCGCTGTTCACCGCGCGGTCGATGGGGGTGGGCGGTCAGATCGGCCCCGACGACATCCCCTCTGTGCGCGCGTTGGTGCGCCTCCTCGATCAGCTCCCCTTGGCGATCGAGCTGGCGGCGGCCCGCTCCCGGATGATGAGCCCGGCGTCGATGCTCAGCCGCATGGCGGATCGGTTTCGTCTGCTGAGCGCGCCGGGCGGGCGCCCCGACCGCCACAAGACCTTACGCGGGATGCTGGATTGGAGCTGGGAGCTGCTCAACGAGGGCGAGCGGCGGGCCTTGGCCCAGCTCGCGGTCTTTGTGGGGGGCTTCTCCTTGGAGTCGGCGGAGGCCGTCCTCGACGTCGGCGACGCCTGGCCCGCCGATCTCCTCCAGTCCCTCGTCGACAGCTCGCTCGTGCGCGCCATGCCCCACGACCTCGGCGGTGAGCGGCGTTTTGAGCTGCTGGTGAGCGTGACGGAGTACGCCGCCGCCCGCCTCGACGCGCTCGGGGGCCGCGCCGCCGCCGAGGCCCGCCATGGCGAACACTACGCGATGCGCGGCCAGCACCACGCCATTGACGCGCTCTTCCGCCACGGCGGCCTGCGGCTCCGCCGCCTGCTGGGGCGTGAGCTCGACAACCTCCTCGCCGCCGCGCACCGCGCCGTCGCCCGTGGGGATGGAGCCGTCGCCGCGGCCTGCCAGCGCGCGGCCTGGGAGGTGGTCCAGCTCCGGGGGCCGCTCACCGGCGCCTTGGCCCTCAGCGCCGAGCTGCTCCGCCTGCCCACCCTCGCCGCCCAGGATCGAGCGACCGCCCTCTGGATCTACGCCGACGTCCTGCGCACCTTGGGACGATTTGAGGAGGCCCAAGCGCCCGCCGAGGCCGCGCGAGCGCTGTTCAACCAGCTCGGCGAGCGGGTGTCGGAGAGCGCGATGATCGGCCTCACCGGGGGTCTGAGCTTCGCCCGGGGCCGCTTCGCTGAGGCCGAGGAGCGCTTCAACGCGGCGCTGGTGTTGGCGCGCGCGGTCGGGGCGGCGCGGTTTGAGGTCGTGATGATCACGAACTTGGTCGCCCTCTACAGCCAGCAAGGCCGCTTCGTCGAGGCCCGGGCGATGCTCGATGATGGCCTCACGCTCACCCGGCGCCACGGGAATCGCCGCGCCGAAGGGCTCGTGTTGAGCCGCCTCGCCATTCAAGAGGCGATGGTGGGGGCCTACCGCCAGGCCCTCGAACATCTACAGCAGGCCTTGGCCATCGCGCGCGAGGCCGAGGATCGTGGCGCTGAAGCGATGTGCCTCGCCAACCTCGGGATGCTGCACCACGACCTCCGCCAGCCCAACGAGGCGGGCTCCGCCTTACAGTCTGCCCTGCGCATCGTGCGAGACATCGGCCTGCGGCGCTTGGAGGGCCCGGTGCTGGGCGCGTTGGCGGCGTGGTCTCTCTCGGAGGGGCGTCTGGACGAGGCCCACGAGCGGGCCGAGGGCGGTGAACAGATCCTGCGCGCCGTCGGCGACCGACTGGAGCTCGCGAAGCTCCTCGGTCTGCGGGCGCGGCTGCACCACCAGCGCGGTGACCCCGCCGCCGCGACGAGCGCCTTGGCCGAGGCTGAGGCCCTCGCGGCGGACTTGGGCGTCTCCCCGGAGAGCGAGCTTGGCCAAGCCGTCACCCGAGCGCGGGCCGAGGTTCACTAGACCGGTGGTCTAGTTTGGGGGACGGTGTTCTGGGGACCGCGGCGACTCGGGCCTAACGCGCCAATCCGTGGAGGCGCTCCGCGCGCGGCGCCTCGTGTGGTCGCCTTGTGCCCTTCCCCCACGCGGCGAAGGGGACGATCCTCGCTGGGCGTTGAGCCAGGAATAACCACCCCTTCAGGGTCAGTGGGGGGGCACGCGGGGGCGCAGCGCGGTCTTTGGGGCGTGAGATGTGGTAAGCGCAAGCCATGGCGCTCCTCCCCGGCACGGTCCTCGGCGAACGGTACATCATCGACGGCGTGCTGGGGCGTGGCGGCTTCGCGACGGTCTACGCGGCGCGCCACCTCCAGCTCGGGAGCCAGCACGCGATCAAGGTGCTGCACGCCGGGGCGGACGAGCGCTCGCGGGCGCGGCTGCTGGCCGAGGGGCGCATCCAGGCGCGGCTCGGCCACCCCAACTTGGTGCGCGTGACCGACGTGGTGGAGCTGCCTTACGGCGTCGGCCTGGTGATGGACTACATCCACGGCGAGAGCCTCCGCGAGCGCCTCCTCAAAGGCCGGATGCGGCTGGAGGAGGCCCAGACGATCGGAGAGGGGCTCCTGCGTGGGGTCGCCGCGGCGCACGCCTTGGGGGTTGTGCACCGCGATCTCAAGGCGGAGAACGTGCTCGTGGACCCTGAAGGTGTCCCCAAGGTCATCGACTTCGGCATCGCCCGTGGGGAGGACCACGCGGGGCAGACCCAGGCCGGGATCGGCATGGGCACGCCGGGGAACATGGCGCCCGAGGCCTACCACGACGTGGCGTCGGTGGGGCCCCCAGCGGACGTCTTCGCCTTGGGGGTGATCCTGTATGAGCTGCTCAGCGGACAGCGGCCCTTCGCTGAAGGCGCGCCGTGGATGCGGCAGCTTGAGCGGGCCAGCCAAGCCGCCTGGCGACCCTTGGGTGAGCTCGCGCCAGAGCTGCCCCAGACGCTCATCGACACGGTTCACGCCGCGTTGTCTCCCCGCGCGCACGATCGCCCGCCCGACGCCGAGGCGCTGCTCGTGTGTTGGCTGGGGCGGTCCACGCCGCCGACGGCCCAGGCCTCGACGACGATCACCCTGGAGCTGGGCGCCTCCCTCGTCGAGCTCCCCGAGCCCTCCCTCGCCCTTCGGTGCAGCCTGCCCGCCGAGCGTGACCCGTTCATCGGCCGTGAGCACGACCTCGACGCCCTCTCCGCGCGCCTCAACGCCGGGGCGCGGGTGGTGACCTTGCTCGGCATCGGCGGCTTGGGCAAGACCCGGCTGGCGATCCATTACGCGCATCTGCATCTTCGCGCTTGGCCGGGCGGGGTCTGGTTCTGTGATCTCGCAGATGCCCATGATCTCGAAGGGCTGGTGCGCGCCGTCGCCGCCGCCCTGAGCGTGCCCTTGGGCCGCGACCCTGCCGCCCAGCTCGGCCACGCCATCGCTGGTCGTGGCCGCTGCCTCGTGATCCTCGACAACTTCGAGCAGGTCACCGCGCTGGCGCCGGAGACCGTGGGCCGCTGGCTCGACGTCGCCCCCGAGGCGCGGCTGCTCGTGACCTCGCGAGAGCGCCTCGGCTTGCCCGGGGAGGTCGTGCTCGTGCTCACGCCCCTTGAGGAGGACGCCGCCGTGGCGCTGTTCACCGCCCGGTCGGCGGCGGCCGGCGCGCAGCTCAGCCACGAGGACCTCCCCGAGATCCGCGCGCTTGTGCGCCTCCTCGACCAGCTCCCCCTGGCGATCGAGCAGGCCGCGGCCCGCTCCCGCATGATGCGCCCGGCGTCGATGCTCAGCCGCATGAAGGACCGCTTTCGCCTGCTGAGCGCCCCCAGCGGCCGCCCCGACCGCCACGCGACCCTGCGGGCGATGCTCGACTGGAGCTGGGAGCTCTTGAGCCAAGACGAGCAGCGGGCCTTGGCCCAGCTCGCGGTCTTCGTCGGCGGCTTCACCCTAGAGGCGGCGGAGGCCGTGCTTGAGGTCGGCGACGCCTGGCCTGCGGATCTCGTACAGTCTCTCGTCGACAAGTCCCTCGTTCGCGCCGCGCCCCTTGACCGCGACGACGCGCTGCGGTTCGAGCTGCTCGTGAGCGTGACGGAGTACGCTGCCGACCGCCTAGAGCAGCTTGGGGGGCGCGCTGAGGCGGAGGCCCGCCACGGCGCTTACTACGCGGCGTTTGGCGCGGACCTGGCCATCGAGGCCCTTCACCGCCACGGCGGCTTCCGGCTGCGTCGCCTGCTCGGCCGAGAGATGGACAACCTCCTCGCCGCGACACACCGGGCGGTCGCCCGGGGCGACGGCGTCGTCGCCGCGGGCTGCCTGCGCGCGGTCTGGGATGTGCTGCAGTTCCGGG
>JBEAVX010000277.1:0-3997 GCA_041160755.1 Pseudomonadota bacterium | reverse complement strand
ACGAGCATCCCGTCGGGGCGAAGGCGCAAGAGGCGGCGATCGACGCCCTCCTCCCCCGGCTTCTGCACACGCGGCGTCGCGATGACCACCCGCCGGCCCTCGGCCCGGGTCCGCTCGACGGCGCGTGAGAGGCCGACAAGCTCCATCCAGTCGAGCTCGATCTCCTCAAACCCCAAGGACAACGCCGCGTCGAGCTGGGCGTCGGTGCGGCACAACGGCACGATCCGCGGGCCCGGCTCGCCGCTGTCTTGGGGGAGGTTGGCCAGCGCGGCGTCGCGCAGGCGGTCCACGGCGCCGTCTGGGCCGAGGGCGCGAGCTGGCGGGCCGAGCCAGGCGGCGCGCAAGGCGGCGGTGAGCTGGCGGCGGCACTCCTTGAGCAGGGACGGCGGCAGGTAGAGCCCGGGCTCTAAGCCGTCGAGCACGAGGGCCTCGACGGCGAAGGGTGTGCCCCCGAAGGCGCAGAGCTTGTCGCGCAAGAGCGCCTCGTCGAGGCCTCCTTGGCGCGCTGGGGTCAAGGGCGCCTCGGTGGTCACGCTCACCTGGGCGGCGCCACGGACGGCGGTGACCGTGAGCGGCTCCCCTCGCCTGCCCTCGACGACGAGGGTGAGGCCGATGCGACCGTCAGGGGCGCGGGGGCGCTCGGCCCGCTTCATCACCGCCGGATCCGACGTGAGCCAGACCCGCTGGCCGGGGCGAACACGCTCCAGGTTCGGGCCGGGCCGCCCAAACCGCAGGCGCCAGCCGCCCCCGTCGGGGTCCACACCAAAGATGGGCCCGCCCTCCTCGTCCTCGTGGGGCCGTCCGTCGTCAAACACCACGCCTTGACCGGCCCGGGGCGAGGGCGCGGTGGCGGCGGCGCCAATCGACGAGGCGGCGTCTCCGCCCAAGGGGAAGGGCGGCGGGATCACGGCCCCTTTGGGCCCCGACCTGACCGGGAGCGCCGCGCCGCCGCTCGAAGACGGCAGCGGGTCGGGCTGAACCCAGACCGTGTCGCCGCTCACCCGGCCCACGACGCCCAGGGCGACGCCGCGATGTTTGGGGGCCCGGGCGTCGACGAGGGTCTGGTGGTCGGATCCCAACAAGAAGCCGTCGGAGAAGCCGCGGCTGTAGGTGAGCGCCATCTCGCCGAGGTCTACCCGGGCGCGCTCCTCGTCTCCTGGGGTGACCCCACGGGCGACGGCGTCCACCCAGCGGCGATAGCCCTCGACCGCCGTGACGACGTAGGCCGGGCCCTTGTAGCGGCCCTCGATCTTGAGCGAAGAGATGCCCATCTCGGAGAGCGCGGGCACGGCGCGGAGCCCGGCGAGATCCCGAGGGCTCAAGAGGTAACGGTTCTCTCCCAGCGGCCTCGCCACGCCGTCCACGACGAGCTCGTAGGGCAGACGGCAAGACTGCGCGCACTGGCCCCGGTTGGCGGAGCGGCCGCCCCAGGCCTCGCTCGTGAGGCACTGGCCGCTCCACGACATACACAAGGCGCCGTGAACGAACACCTCCAGCTCCATCTCGGAGCCGTCGGTGAAGCGGCGAAGCTCCTCGACGGAGAGCTCCCGGGGGGCGACCACCCGGCAGACGCCGAGCCGGGCGGCAAAACGTGCGGCCTCCGGCGACGAGATGGTCATCTGTGTGCTGCCGTGCACGTCCAGCGCCGGGCAGATCTCCCGGGCGAGCAAGGCCACGGCGGGGTCCTGCACGATGATCGCGTCTACCCCGGCGGCGGCGACGGCGCGAAGGAGCTCCTCGACCCGGGCCAGCTCGGGCTCAAAGATGAGGGTGTTCAGGGTGAGGTACCCCCGCGCCCCGGCCTCGTGGATCTCCTGCATGATCTCGGGCAAGGAATGGAGCGAGAAGCTCTCCGCCCGAGCGCGGGCGTTGAACCCCTCGTCAAGACCGAAATAGACGGCGTCGGCGCCCGCGGCGAGGGCGGCGCGGAGGCTCTCGTGGTCCCCCGCCGGAGCGAGGATCTCTGGGCGTCTGGGCATTCCTCCACATCCCCCGTTGTGCGCGTCACCGCAACAGGCCCGCCCACGAGAAGCCTTTACGAGATGCAGACGTGCCCCCGCCGGGCGGGCCGCTATCATGAGCGGCTCAAGATGAGGAGAACTTATGGCTCGATTCCCGCTGTGGGGCCTCATGGCCCTCTCCCTGCTCGCTTGTGGTGACAAAGATCAGCCCGCGCAAGATGACTCGACGTCTACGACGGACGACTCAAGCGCCACGGACGACTCCACCACCGACGACTCCACCACCGACGACTCCACCACCGACGACTCCTCGGCGGAGACCCTGCCCACCTGTGAGGACACCTTCACGGCCTGCGGCGGCGACCCCACGGGGAGCTGGACCTTCGCGGAGGCCTGCTACACGAACACCCGCGCCGCGGACTGCGAAGCGGCGGTCTGGACGGTCGAGACCACCCAGACCGGCGGGATCGACCTCGCCGCCGACAAGACGTACTCCTCGGCGTTTAAGGTCATCACCAAGCTGACCTACACCGCCGAGAAGAGCTGCCTCCGCGAGGGCGAGACCTGCGAAGATCTCGCCGCGCCCCTCAAGCTCGACGAGTGCGTCGACAACGGCGCCGTCTGCTCCTGCGAAGGCGGCGGGGCCGTGGACTCGACGACGACGGGCACCTGGGCCACCTCTGGCACGACGCTGACCCTCACCGCCGAGGGCGCGCCGAAGTCCGCCGAGCACGACCTCTGCGTCCACCCGGGCGAGGCGATGGAGCTGGTCATCAAGGCGCCGCCCCCAGGCACGATGGGCGAGGCCCGGCAGGTCTACAGCGTCAAGTCCGGCGGCTGACCCCCGGCGTCGCGGCGAAGGATCAGTCGTTGAGCGGCTGGTCCTTCGTCTCGATCACCATCGGCAGCACGAGCAGCCCCAACAAGGGCACGAGCCCGATGAAGAACAGAGCGTCGACCACCGCGTCCGGCCCACCCTTGGCCACTGAGCCAACCCAGAACGGCCCCGCGGCGGCGAGGACTCTCCCCGCGTTGTAGCAGAACCCGGCCCCCGTGGCCCGCAGCCGGGTCGGGTAGAGCTCGGGCAGGTAGTAGGTGAAGCTGCCAAAGACGCCGAAGATCGTCAGCCCCACGAAGAAGCTCCCCCAGAGGCGGGTGATCGGCGCGAGATCTAAGCCGAAGACGGCGAGGATCGCGAGGCCCGAGAGCAAGAAGTAGACGCCAAACATGACGCGCCTCCCCAGCCGCTTGGCGATGGGGACGGTCAACATCGTGCCGATGAGCCCGCCGACGTTGAAGCTGTTCATGGCGATGGACTTCCAGGCGCCGATGAGCCCGCCCGTCGCCGAGGCGTCGAGGCCCTGGGCGGTCGCCTCGGCCCGGGCGAGGCCCGTGGCGAGGGTCGGCAAGAAGGCGTTGCACGACCACCAGGTGATCAAGGCGACGATGGCCAAGGCGAGGCCGCTCAAGGTGCGCGCCCGCCACTGCGGGGTGAAGAGCTCGGCGATGGACGGGGGCGTAGCGAGCGTCGCCACGCTCTTCCAACGCTCGGGCTCCTTCACGAACCAACGCACCCCCAGCGCGACGGCGGTGGGGATGAGCCCGCAGAGGAAGACGTAGCGCCAGCTCATCTCCGGCTGGTCCACGAAGGCCACCCCGGCGATGGCGTGATCGACGAAGGTCGCGCCGATGAGCCCCAAGGGCGCGGCGGTGTAGAGCAAGGCCCCCGCCTCGACCCGACGGCGCTCGGGCACGACCTCGGCCACCATCGCCGCCCCGGCCGCCCACTCCCCGCCGATGCCCAGGCTGGCGATGAGACGAAACACCGCCAAGACCGCCAAGTTCGGCGCAAAGGCGCAGGCGGCGGTGCCCACGGAGTACATCGCCATGGTCAACATCAGCGTGCGGGTGCGCCCGAGGCGATCGGCGACTTTGCCGAACAGGATGCCGCCGGCGGCCCAGCCGATGAGCAAGAGCGACGAGAACACGCCGTTCCAGTACGGCACGACGTCGGCGGCCTCTTTGGATCCGATGGG
>JBEAVX010000260.1:0-5677 GCA_041160755.1 Pseudomonadota bacterium | reverse complement strand
ACGGACATGCCGCGCCTCGACGGCCTCGGCGCCACGGAGCGCATTCGCGCCCAGGCCCCGAAGGCGGGGCCCCCGGTGATGATCATCGGCCTGAGCGGCCACGCCGACCCCGAGGACCGCGACCGCCAGGGCGCGGTCGGCATGGACGACTACCTGGTCAAGCCGATCCGCGTCGCCGCCCTGCGCGAGGCGCTCGCCCAGCTCAGCGCGCGCCGCGCCCCTTGAGCACCGCGGGCAAGGTGAGCAGGAGGATCTTGAGGTCGAGCCACACCGACCAGCTCTGCACGTAGAAGATGTCGAGCTGCACCATCTCCTGAAAGCCAAGGTCAGACCGGCCCTTTACCTGCCAGAGCCCGGTGATCCCCGGCGGCACCTGGTGCCGAAGCTCAAACCAGTAGGCGATCTCCGGGTCGCTCTCGACCCCCTTGAGGTCCTCGACGGGCAGGGGCCTCGGCCCGACGAGGTTCATGTCGCCGCGCAGCACGTTCAAGAACTGGGGGAACTCGTCGATGCTGTACTTGCGGATGAAGCGCCCGACGCGGGTGATCCGAGGGTCGTCCCGGATCTTGAACAAGGCGCCGTCGGACTCGTTGCGCTCGCGCAGGGCGTCCTTGAGCCGGTCGGCGTCTACGACCATCGACCGGAACTTGTAGAACGGGAACACCCGCCCGCCTCGGCCCACACGGTTCGCCGTGTAGAGCACCGGGCCCGGGGACTCCAGGCGGATCAACAGCGTCGTGAGCAGCAAGAGCGGGCTGATGAGCAGACCGCCGATGATCACCGCGACCAGGTCGAAGCCGCGCTTCCACGCCTGGGCGAAGCTCGTGTAGGAGAGCCGCGAGATGTTGATGAGCTGGAGCTGGCCGAGCTCCGCGAGGTCCAGGCGCGGCGAGACGATGCCCCAGGTGAAGGGCACCTGGAGCACCCTTAGGCCCATCTGGCTGCACCGTGTGGTCAGCTCCATCGCCTCGGCGCGCTCGACGGTGCGGCTCGCGATGACGACCGTGTCCAAGGCGTAGGCGTTCACGACCGCGCGCAGGTCGTGCAGCCGCCCGATCACCTGCTCCTCGTCCACGCGCTGATCTTCAACGGCGGCCGGGCGCAAGAAGCCCACGAGGCGAAACGCCGCCCGGCCCTCGCGGGCGAGGCGCTGGGACATCAACAGCGCGTCTTCGCCCACGCCGATCACCGCCACCCGCTCGATGGGCAGGCCGATGTCGACGCCGCTGAACAGGCGCAGCACCGCCCAGCGCCACACCCCCAACGAGAGCGTCGAGAGGCTCAAAAACCCGATGATCAGCGCCCGGGAGAACAGCCGCTGGTAGAGCAGAAACTGCGCCACCACCACGATCAGGAGCATCACCCAGGCCGCGCGGGTGAGGAGCTGCACGCTGCGGATCGTCGAGAAGCTCTTCGCCGGGCTGTAGTACCCGAGCCAGCCCAAGGTCACGATCCAGGCGACGATCAACGCCGCCGCTGGGGGCATCCAGTCGTTCGGGCCGAGGAGATCGAGGGGCGTGATCTGCACGACCCGATCAAGCTGGGGCCGCCAGAACAGCCACAGGCGACACACCACGGCGAGGGAGCCCACCATGAGGAGGGCGTCGCAGAGCACCACCGCCGCGGAGAGGAGCCGCTGGGCCCGACGCATCCCCAAGCCTACTGGATGACCACCGAGGTGCCTTGGGCGCCGCCGATGATCGCGTTGCGGTAGATCGCGGACCCCGAGACGAAGGGGGCGAGCAAGGACTGCACGCGCTTAAAGAAGCGCTCCACGTTGACGATGGTGCGGGTGGGCACCACGACGATGTCCCCGCGCTGCAGGTACACCATCTGCGAGAAGTCGCCGCGACCGTAGATGGCCTCGACGTTGATCAGGTAGAGCTCCGGCGTCTCGACGCCCCCGCGCACGAGGAGGACGTTGTCGGTGCGGGCGTCGGGGTTGATGCCGCCGGTGCGCGTGAGCGCCTCCAAGATGGAGAGGTCACTCTCGATCTGGAGCACGGCGGGGCTCCGCACCTCACCGAGCACGAGCACCTTCTGGTTCGAGACCTCGACGATGTTCACCGACACCGAGGGGTTCACGTAGAACTGGCCGATGCTGTACTCGATGGAGCGCACGAGCTCGGGGTAGGTCTTGCCCGAGACGTTCACCCGCCCGACCATCGGCAGGGCGATCGTGCCGTCAGGGGCGATCTTCAGCTCCCCGTCGAGCTCAGGGGCGCGGAACACCTTGAGCTCGATCACGTCCCCGGGCCCAAACTGGAAGTCCTGGGGCGCGGGCACCCGGAACTCTTCAGGAGCCTCGCTGACGTTGGGGGGCGGCTCGACCTTCTTCGACGCGCAGGCGACGACGAAGGCGGCGAGGAGGCTCAGGAGGAGGGCTTGGAGAGTCTTCACGATGACAAGCCGTAGCTTCGGAATGAGCAGAAGTCAACCGAGTGGGCGTGGCAGCAGATCGGTCAACGAATCGACGATATACTGATTGGTCAAGGCTAGGAGTCCCCATGACGCTGAAACACCTGCCCCTGCTCCTCCTGGTGTCCACTTTGGTCGGGTTCACGGCCTGCACGGGCTTAGAGACCCTCGGCGACGATCCCACGAAGGTGGACGACAGCGGCCCCATCGACTCGGCCTCCGAAGGGGACGCCGACGCCGACGCCGATGGTGACACCGACGCGGACGCAGACGGCGACAGCGACGCCGACTCCGACAGCGACGCGGACTCCGACAGCGACGCCGATCCCCCGAACGTCACCGGGGTCACGCCCGAGTACGGCAGCAACGGCGGCGGCGCGCAGCTCGTGATCACCGGCAGCAACTTTGAAGGATCCCCGACGGTGAAGCTCGGGTCCGTGAGCGCCACCGTCGTCAGCTCCACGGCCTCGACCATCACCGTCACCAGCCCCAAGACCGGCGAGTCGGGCTACGTCGACGTCTCGGTCACCACCTCCGGCGGCACCGACAAGCTCACCACGGGGTTCTACCTGTTCCCCGACGCCAAAGGCAAAGCCGGGCTCTTGGGCAGCGTCGATTGGAACGTGTACCAGGGCAGCTATTGGGGTGGCGGCGCGACGCCCTTCGGGAGCGCCTGGGTGAGCCTCGTGGACCCGGTGGACGCCCACTACTGGGAGTTCTTCGCGAGCTCCGTGGACAGCTGCGCGTCGAACTACACGAGCGCCGTCTCGTTCTCGGTCTACGACCTGGCGGTCTCGACGGTGAACATGAAGGTCGGCAGCCGCACGATCCCCCTCTCGTGGGACTCCGTGGGGCTGCAGTGGGGCGCGGACCTCGTCTCGGCGGACTTCAAAGAGAACGCCACCTACAGCCTCGACACCGTGTCCTCTGCGTCTTACCCCACCTTCACCCTGGCGAGCATGGCGACGACGCCGAGCGCCATCTCGCTGACGTCCCCGAAGATCAACAGCGCCAGCCCGCCCAACGTGAGCCGGTCCAACCTGCGCTTTCAGTGGTCGGGCGCGGCCAGCGCAGACTACGTCCTCATCGATCTCATCCTCTCCCGTGACGGCAACCTCGACACCGCCTCGATCATCAACGAGGTCACCTGCTGGGTGAACAACGACGGCGACTTCACCGTGTCGCCGAGCTTGTTCTCCTCTTGGCCGACCACTGGGGTGCTCTACATCCTCGTCGGCGCGGTGTCTGAAGGCGGCACGAGCGTGATGCCCACGGACAACAGCGAGTCGCGGGTGGTGGGCGGCTACTGGATCATCGGGGCGGGCTACCCCATATGAGCCGCGACGGGCGGGTGCGGGTGCTGGGCCTGCCCGTCGACGCCCTCGATCTGCCGGGCCTCCTCGACGCCGTGGACGGCTTCATCACCCAGGGCGCGCCGGTCACGGTGAGCTACCTCAACGTGCACGTCGCGAACATCGCCGCGGACGATCCCGAGCTCACGCGCTTCTTGCAGACCATCGAGCTCTGTTACTGCGACGGCAGCGGCGTGGTCCTCGGCGCGCGGATCCTCGGCGAGTCCCTCCCGGCGCGGATGACCGGCGCGGACTGGATCTGGTCCTTGGCCGCCCGCGCTGAAGGCCGCTGGCGCGTGGCCTGGATCGGCGGGGCCCCAGGCGTCACCGAGCGCGCGGCCGCCGCCCTGCGGGAGCGCCACCCCGGCTTAGAGATTCAGGGCTGGCACGGCTTCACGCCGGAGTCCGAGACCCAAGCCCTCATCGACGCGGTGAACGCCTACGCCCCGCAGATCGTGCTCGTCGGCATGGGCACGCCGATTCAAGAGCGCTGGGCGGCGCGCTGGCGCCCGTCCCTTCACGCGCCGGTCTTGTGGTGCCTCGGCGCCACGGCGGACTTCGTCTCCGGCGAGGTCTCCCGTGGCCCGGCCTTCTTGTACGAGCACAACCTGGAGTGGCTCGCGCGGCTGGTCACCGAGCCCCGGCGGCTCTGGCGGCGTTACCTCGTGGGCAACCCCCGCTTCTTGGGCCGTGTGCTCCTCTCGCGCGCGCGGCGCTGAGGCTCACTCCTGAATCTCGGCCTCGAAGTAGGGCTCCGCCGTGAACGGGAGCAGCTCGGTCTCGGGGTTCTTGCGCACGGAGAAGGTGTAGATGTTCAGCGGCGTGCGGCGGCGATCATACTCGCCGAGATCGTAGGAGTGGCGCACACCGGCGCGGTCGTAGAGGATCGCGCGGTCGATGAGCTTGGTGTCCATGTTCACCCAGAGCTCCGCCCGGAACAGATCGACGTTGGGATCGTTCACGACGACCGTGACGTGCCAGGACTCGGACTCGGGCATGAGCTCCGTGGCTTCAGCCGTCGTCCAGTCGTACCAGAGCACCCGGTCGAGATCCCAGTAGGTGTTCGGCGCGGCGTCGAAGATGAAGACGCGGTTGACCGGGCGGTGGTGGCGCCAGACGTAGCGGCCGTTGTTGTACCAGTCGATGTCCTCGTAGGAGATGCGGAAGCGGCCGCCGCGGAAGTACGCGGAGCCCAGCTCCACCTCGGGCTGGAGGTTGTCGATCTGGGAGTAGGTGAAGTCGACGGCGAACGAGCGCAAGAGCCGATGAGCGCGCACGGTGTCGGCGATGACGCTGGTGGGGGTGAGCGGCGCGTCCTCTGCGGCGATGGCCGGGGCCACCACGAGAGAGGGCACCACCACCGCGGCGGAGAGCACAGCAGGCACGACCAGGGAGATCAGACGCTTCACCGACACACCTCTCCGTCAAGACTAACCCGAGCGCCACGCCGATGCGCGATGGGATCAACGCCCAAGCGCGCAGGCCCCCAACAGGCCCAGAGACCACAGCCGCCCCGCCCCATCCACGACGACCTCTGTTGGCGCGTCGCATAGGGGCTCCAAGGCCTCTGGCGCGCGGCCCTCTCCCAAGGCCACCACCCCCCCGGCGCTCGTGATCCCCAAGGGGCGCTCGGCGGAGCCCCCGAGCGCAACGAGCGGCGCGTCGAGCCGCCAGGTCGCGGCGAGCTCACCGCTGCCCCGGTGGAGCGCGCTCACCGCGCCGTCATGAAGCGTGAGCAGGCGATCGTTCGTGGCGAGGAGATCCTCGGCGACGTGGCGGCCCGGCAGGTCAAAGCGCTCGCCGTTGCCGCCGACGGCGATCACCCGCTCACCGATGCTCACCCACAGCACGCCCAGGCCGTCGGCGGACATCGCCCGCACGGGCTCACGCGCCGGGCCGGGGACGAG
>JBEAVX010000217.1:0-14731 GCA_041160755.1 Pseudomonadota bacterium | reverse complement strand
ACCTGGGAGGGCGTTCTCTGGTGGAGATTGAGCCTCCTCCGTGTGGGCTCGGGATGCGTGTTCCCCAGGCGTAGACCTGGCACGAACGCGACCGGGGCGGAATCCCCGATCACGGACCGAGAACGCCCAGCAAGGGTGAGGTCTATGTGTCTCGCCGCGGCGCGAGAGGCCGAGGCCCGGGGCTCCTCGCCGGAGCGCTCACCCCCCCAACGCCGCCGCCAACGCCACCCGAACCGGCGTCGCCGCCCCACCGCTGAGCGCCTCGACCGCGCCGCTCACCTCGCCCAGCTCACCCCGGGCCGCAGCGACCTCAAACGAGGCGAACACCTGGGCGTAGCCCTCGGGCAGCCCGGCCTGGACGAGGCCCTGGACGTAGGCGGCTACGGGCACGGAGACGTGGGCCACCGGGCGACCGCTCAGCTCGGTCAGCAGCGCGGCGATCTGATCGCCGGTCACGGCCTCGGGGCCGGTGATCTCCAGGACACGCTGGCCGTCGAAGGTCGAGGCCAAGGCCGCCGCCGCCGCCCGGGCGCAGTCCGAGCGGGTGACGTAGGCGATGGCGCCGTCACCCCGGGCGGTGACGAGCTGGCCCGAGGCGACGGCGTGGCCGACGGAGCCCACGAGCACTTCAGCGTAGAGGTCGTTGCGCAGCACCGTGTGGCCGAGGCCTGAGGCCGCCAAGGCGCGCTCGGTGAGCACGTGATCACGGGCGATGGGGATCGCGCTGTCCTCAGCGGCCTTCGCCAAGGAGGTGTAGAGGAGGTGCTTCACCCCGGCGGCCTTCGCCGCGCGGATCGCCCGGAGGTGCTGCTCGGCGCGGCGACCGGGGCGGTCCAAGGCGTCGGTGGAGATGATAAGCGCCCGGTCCACGCCCTCAAAGGCCGCCTGGAGCGTCGCCTCGTCGTCATCGAAGTCCACCCGGCGGCGCGTGACGCCGTCGAGCCCCGCGAGCTTCTCGACATCCCGGCTGCCGGCGATGATCTCGTCGTCACCGCGCAGCGCGACGAGCCGCCGCACCACCTCACCGCCGAGCTGACCTGAAGCACCCGTCACCAGAAGAGAACGTTTGGCCATTGAACACCTCCGGCTGAGGGCACCCTCAGCGCCTCTTTGATGTACATTTGCGCCGCCAGCGCGACAATCGCGTCGTTTGGCACAATCTGGACCCCTGGAGCACCAATGCGCTGGGATCTCTTGGCGGTCTTCACCGCCGTCGCCGAGACCGAGAGCTTCACCCGCGCCGCCGAGCGCCTGGGCCTGCCCCGCTCGACGGTGAGCCGCGCGCTCTCGGCCCTGGAGGACGAGCTCGGCGCGCGGCTCATGCACCGCACCACCCGCCGCGTCACCCTCACCCCAGCGGGGCGCCGCCTGTTGGAGCAGGTCGGCCCCCACGTCACGGCCTTGGGCAAGGTCGCCCCCGGCGATCTGGAGGACGGCCCAGCCGGGACCCTACGCGTCACCACCACCCCCGACCTGGGCAGCGCGATCTTGGCCGAGGTCGTGGCGCGCTACACGCTCTTGCACCCCGGGGTGAAGGTCGAGGCCAAGCTGGGCCTGCAGCTCGTCGATCTGGTGGGGGAAGGCTTCGACCTCGCGCTCCGGGCCGGGGCCAAGAGCCTGCCTGACTCCCCTCACCTCTCGGCCAGCCGGGTCGGCACCTTGCAGCTCGGGCTCTTCGCCTCGCCGCGTTACCTCGCCCGGGCGGGCACCCCCAAGACCGTCACAGAGCTCGCCGGGCACGATCTCGTGAGCTTCTCCGGCGCGGTCACCGCCGAGGGCCTGCCCCCGCCCAGAGTGCTGTGTGACGACACCGCGTTTGTGCGGGGTGTGCTGCGCGCGGGCGGCGGGCTTGGCCCCTTGCCCACGTTCTTCGCCGAGGAGGACCTCGCGACCGGCGCCCTCGTTCGGGTGCTCCCAGACTGGACGGTGTGGACAGGCAAGGTCTGGCTCGTCACCCCCCACACCGCCCACCCGCCTCGCCGAGTCGTCGCCTTCCGAGCGCTGCTTCATCAAATGTTGCAACGCAGCACACTCCTCGGCGGTGACGCCCCAACCCCCTGAGGAGCCCTGACGGCGAGCATGGCCCGTGTGGCGCCGATGTGCCTTGAGACGCGAAATTTGCCCGTTCGCGAACGTTTGAACGCTGCTCCTGAGCAAGATGTGTCGCATGTCAAAATTTTCCCCGCTCCGGTGTTCGTGCCGTGTTATAGACAAACTATCGCAGAGTACCCTGTGTACCCCGTGACACCACCCGGCATGACGATGCGAGCTCGTGCTGTGAATGTCTGGACACTGCGACACGCGCACGTCTAGTCCAGAAAATCGGAGTAGACAGTCTCAAAGGCGATCCTTCATCGTGAAGGTGTCGCTGGCAGACTGTGCTCACGAGACGGACCTGCTGCGCCCCGAGGAGACCCCGAAAAGTACCGAAAGTCCCAGAATGCCGAAGAGACGCGAACTATGATGATGATGGAATAATCAAGGAAATCGATATGAATAGAATCAGCTCGGGGTTGACCGCTCTACTTCTCCTGCCGTTGTTCGGCTGTGGGGAACAACTGGTCGGATGGAAAATCGACGACACCACGGCGCCGACGGTCTTGTGGACCACCCCAGAGGACGGCGCCGAGGAGGTCTCTCTGCGGGCGACCGTGCTCGCGACGTTCAGCAAAGCGATGGCGCCTGCGTCCCTCAATCACGAGGCGATGACGCTGAGCGTCGGAGACGTGACCACAGAGGGTGAGATCACCGTGATCGGCAGCGAGTCGATCCTGTTCACCGCGACGGATGAGCTGGAGCGTGACACGGTCTACACCGCGAGCGTCTTCACCTCGGTCACGGATCTCTCGGGCAACCCCTTGGGCGCGGTGTATCGCTGGAGCTTTCGGACCGGCGCGTTCATCGAGGACACCGGGATCATCGACACCGGCGACACCGAAGACACCGGCGACACCGCGGAGACCGCCGACACCGGCGAGACGCAGGACACTCAAGACACACAAGACACCGGGGAGCCCTGGATTCTGCTCCCCGTGGACATCGGCAGCCTCTCCCAGTTTGTGGCGGTGGCGGGCGCCGGGCTCACGAGCTCAAACTCGGGCGGCATCACCGTGCTGGGTGGCCACGTCGGCCTCAGCCCCACGGGGACCTGCCTCGGCGACGGCGTGACCTGCACGGCCACCAACCCCGTGATCAACGGCATCCTCTACGCGAACGATCCCGAAGGGGTCGCCGCCCGGGCGAAGGCCGATCTCCTCGTCGCCTACTCCGACGCGATGGGTCGGCCACCGGGCACCTTGGTGAACGACATCTCGGGGATGACCTTGGCGCCCGGGGTGTACACCTCGGCCTCGACGATGAGCGTCGCCGTCGGCGGCGTGGTGACCTTGGATGGCCAAGGTGACGACAACTCGGTGTGGATCTTCCAGGTGGGCTCGTCGCTCACCGTGAACAACAACGCCCAGGTCATCCTGATCAACGGCGCCCGCGCCTCGAACGTCTTCTGGGCGATGGGCGCCTCGTCCACCATCGGCGGCGACGCCGTGTTCCAGGGCACCGTCCTGGCCTCCGCCTCCAACTCGGTCGGCACGCGCAGCGTGGTCATCGGACGACTCCTGTGCTCCACCGGACAGATCACCCTTTTGTCCAACACGATCTCGCTGCCCACGCTCTGAGAATCTATGAACACCGCTCAGATTTTCTGACGCGCGGAGAATGAGATGAGACGCACATTCCTTACGATCGGCCTCCTTAGTTTGGCCCTCGGCGGCACGAGCTCCGCCCAAGACTTCACCTTCAACGCCGAGCCCGGCGTCGCCTTCTGGGTAGACCAGCCCCAGTCGGACCGCTTCACTCCGGCGTTCACCCTCGCCCTGCGACCCGGCGTGAGCCTCACGCGCTCCCTCGACGCGCAGATCAGCTACAGCCTGGTCTACGCCGATCTGCACGAGGGCTTCACCGAGGCCGGGTCCGCCCAGTCTGTGACGGGTGGGCTGCGGTTTCACCCCTTCGTGGCCTGGCGCCCCATCGCGGATCGCACCCAAGGGCTGTTTGTGGACGGTAACCTGGGCTGGGTGCGCACCGGTGGCCTGGATCGCCTCGGCTTTGACGCTGGGGTGGGCTACAACGTCGAGGTCTCTGAGCGCTTCACCCTGGGGCCCGTGATCCGGTTCTCCCAGATCGTGCAGGCCGACAACGTCCCGGGCGTCAACCCCAATGACGCACAGTCCCTGGGCATCGCGCTGGACTTCGGTTTCTCTACGGCGCCCGAGGCCGAGACCTACACAGACATGCCCACCAACTACCCTCCCCTCTGGCCGCCGACCACGCCGCCGGAGGTGATCGTGGTGACGGACCCGCTGAGCTGTATGGACACAGACAGCGACGGCGTCTGTGACGCAGAGGATCGTTGCCCAGGTGAGGTGGGCCCCGTGGCCGCCTTGGGCTGCCCCATCGACCCCTGCAGCGGCAAGCCCCTCATCGTGCTCGTTCAGTTTGAGTACGACAGCGACGCGATGCCCGCCCGCATCGCGGGCAAGCCGCAGACGATGGACCCGATCCTCGACGCCGTCGCCGACGCCATCGCCCAAGATCCCTCCTGCCGCGTCTGTATCGTAGGCAACGCCTCGGAGGAGGGCCCCGACTCCTACAACCGGGCGCTGAGCCTCCGCCGCGCCGACGCCGTCCAGAGCTACCTCATTGACCGAGGGCTGAGCGAGACCCGGATGCCGACCATCGGCCTCGGCTCAAGCTGCCCCATCGTGCCGGAGACCTCACGACTGCTCAACCGCCGGGTGGAGTTCCGCCGGCTGCAAGAGGGGGAGTCCTGCTCCGCGATCTGCGTGGAGTGAACGAGACGAAGGACTCTCCGCGAGACATCACCAACAACAAACAACGGAAATCCAAATGCTCATGACCCATCTGCGCCCGGCGCTCCTCCTCGGCCTGGCCTTGACCGCCGCCTGTGACAAAGCCGCCGACCTCCGCAACGAGGCGGTGACCGCCCAGAACGACGCGAACACCGAGATCGCCAACACCCGCAGCGACGCCAAACAAGACGTGCTCGACGCCCAAGCCGAGGCCGACAAGAAGATCGCCGCCGCCCAGGCCGACTTCACGAAGATGCGTGAGGAGTACCGGCACAACACGACGGTGAAGCTCGCCGCCCTGGATCTCAAGATCGCCACCTTAGACGCCCGGGCCAAGCAGAACACCGGCACGGCGAAGGCCGAGCTGGAGGCGAAGGTGAAGCGTATTCAAGAGCAGCGTGAGCGGTTCTTGGTCGACTACAAGGCGCTGGAGCAGGCCACAGGCGCCACCTGGGACAACACCCGCGCTGGGCTCGATCGCGCCTGGGACGAGCTGAGCCGCCTGGTCGAGAACGCCTAAGTCCCTACGAAGCAGAAAAAGACTCTCTGTTGGGGCGCCGGACGACCCACGCCGATGATCGGCGACTGTCCGCGCCCCCCCGTCTCTCATGAGACAGTGACCCCTCAACGATGGAGGTGCCTGTGTTGCACCGCTCCTCTGCGCTTATCGCGCTTGTCCTCTCTGGCTGCTACGTCACCCCCGGCGAAGAGACCTGCACGTCCAACCCGCTCCCCGAGCCGGTCGAGACCGAGTGCAACGACGCCGATGACCTCGACAACGACGACATCGCCGACTGTGATGACACCGACATCGACGGCGATGGCCTGCGAAACCTCTGGGACTGTTCGCCTCTGGACCCCACCCTGGATGACCCGCACACCGGCGGCCGCTGCGAAGATCCGAACGATCGCGACGACGGGGACCTCGTCGTCCCGCTGGGCACCTCCTTGGAGTGGGACCCCCCAAACACCGTGCTGCGTTCCGACGCGAACCGGGGCAACGACTCCATCAGCGTCGCCTCCGGCGCGGCGTTCAACGAGGGGGACGAGATCCTGATCCTCAACCAGCAGGGCGCGGAGGCGGGGACCTATGAGGTGGCGCTGGTGGCCAAGGCCACCTCCAGCACCCTGACCATCGAGCCCCCGCTGAAGAACGCTTATGACAGCGACGATCTGGTGCGTGTGCAGCGGGTGCCGCACTACGACGAGGTCAACGTCGAAGGGACCCTCACCGCGCGCGCCTGGGACGCTGAGCTCGGCGGCGGCGTGGTGATGTTCCGCGTCTGTGGCGCGGTGTCTGTGCCAGGTCTCATCGACATGGACGGCCTCGGGTTCGCGGGCGGCCAAGGTGTGTCGGGCAACGACAACCTGCCCACCACGGGCGAGTCTTGGAACGGCCCCTCGGTTCACCCCGAGAACGCGGCCGACGAGACCGAAGAGTATGAGGTGGGCGCCCGAAACGGCGGCGGCGGCGGCGCCCCCGTGGGCGACGTGGACGCGCTGCGCGACCAGAACGCGGGCGGCGCGGGCGGCAGCTTGGCCACCACCGGCGAGTACTCGTTCAGCAGCGACGGCGAGAAGTACGCCCAGCCCGGCGAGGAGCAAGGCACCCCGAACCTTGAGTCCTGGTTCATGGGCTCCGGCGGCGGCGCGGGCGCCCCTGACCGCGAAGAGGACGGCGACTCCGCGCTGAACGTCAGCGGCAACGGAGGCCCCGGCGGCGGGCTCGTGGCGATCTTCGCCAAGGGCAACATCGCCGTCAGCGGCGGGATCACCGCCAAAGGCCAGCGCGGCCAAGACGCGCGGAGCGAGGTCGGCGACGTGGACGGATTCCCCGTCGGCGGCGAGCCCGGCGGCGGCGGCGGCGGCTCCGGCGGCACGATGATGGTCGTGGCCGAGCTCGTGCAGATCACCGCCGTCGGTGACAACGAGGGCCTCTCCGTGCGCTGGGGCGAGGGCGGCTGGCCCGCGTCGGGCGGCGTCGTCGTCGAGAGCGACGTCGTGCGCGGTGGGCTCGGCGGCTACGGTTACCTGCGCGTCGACGCGGCGAACTTTGAGGCCCCGGGCAACATCTCCACGGCGAACGATGGCCCTCACCTCGGCGACTTCACCCAGTGGTGCTGGACGAGCGATGAGCTGCCCGAGCGTCCTTGCTACACCGATGACGACGGCGACGGCGTCGTGGCGTGGGCCTGTGGCGGCGGCGACTGTGATGACTCCGACGCCGACATCAACCCTGACGCCGCGGAGATCATGGGCGACAGCCTGGATCAGAACTGCGACGGCCTGGACCTCTGCGACATCGACGGCTGGTACCAGGGGGGCCTGAAGACCGGGAGCTGCTCCATCGAGAGCGGCGCTCAAGCTGGCGCGACGCTCGCCTTGGGCATCGGATTGTCGATGCTCCGCCGCCGTCGCAGCCGCAGCGCCTAGGCGCCGACCTTCACCGGCGTCTGGGCGAACCCGCACAGACGCCAACCCCTCTCGGAGACATCAAGATGACCCCCATGTTCACGCTGCTCTCGATCGTGCTTCCTAGCGCCCTGGCCGCCGAACCCTACAACGCCCACGGCTTCCGCCTGGTGCCCAGCGACGGAGATCTGCACGATCCCCTCGCCATGTGGCGCCCAGAGCTACAGATCCCGCGATCCTTCGGCCTCACGGTCTTGGCGGAGTACGCCAAAGAGCCTCTGGTTCGATATTCCTACACAGACGCCGGGCTCGTAGAGAAGCCCGTCATCGACAACCTCTTCGGCCTCAACATCGGCGGGGCCTACGCGCTCAGCCGCCGCATGGCCCTGACCCTCTCGATGCCCGTTTGGGCCAACGTGCAGGCCGCCGACGGGGAGAACTACGCGGCGCTGGGCGACATCCGCTTCGCCGCGCCGATCGGCGTGGTGATGCCGATGCTCACCGACGGCGGCGACGAGCCCGTTGACTCCTTCGGCTTCAAGCTCAGCGTCGTGCCCTTCGTGAACCTCCCCTCGGGCAACACGGACCTCTACCTGGGCTCAGGCGGCTTCGGCGGCGGTGGTCTCCTCGCGGCGGGCATCGGCGGCGAGCGGATGCAGCTCTACGCGAACGCCGGTGTCGAGATGACGCCCCAGGTGACCGAGCTCGCCAACCTCAACGGCGGCACCTTCCTCAAGGCCAACCTGGGCACGAGCTACGCCTTGACCGACACCTTCGCGGTGCGGGCCGAGGCGACGCTGAACGCCGCCCTCGCGCCGAACGACGTCGCGTACACCGAGGCCCCGGCCGAGGCGATCCTGAGCCTTCGTTACCGCAGCCGTGGGGCGCTCTCGTTCACCGCGGGCGGCGCCACGGCGCTGACCCCCGGCGCGGGCGCGGCGAGATACCGCGCCTTCGCGGGCGCGGGCTGGACCTTCGGCAAACCCGCCGAGGTCGTCGCGGCGCCGGAGCCCCTCGCGCCGTGTGAGCTGAACGTGCTCGTGCAAGACGCGGCCGGAAAACCCATTAACAACGCCCAGGTCACCGCCGACAACCGCGTCGTGACCACCGGCGGCGACGGCCAGGCCGACTTTGAGGACTGCACCTTGGGCATGAGCCAGCCGATCACCGTCATGGCCCAGGAGTACATGAACGGCAGCTCGCCTGGGTTTGAGCTCCAGCGGGGCCCCAACGAGCGGGTGATCGTGCTTCAAGAGAAGAACGCCCGGCTCAAGGTCATCGTCCTCGACGAGAAGGGCACGCCGCACGACGGGCGCATTCGGTTCTTGGAGGGCCCGACCAACCAGCCCGTCATGCAGATCGGCCCCGACGGCGAAGAGACGATCGTGCTGATGCCCGGCGACTGGAGCGTGCTCGTCTCATCGCCCACCCATGTGCCCCAAGAGGCCAAGGTCAGCCTTGACCCAGGTGAGTTTGAGACGCTCACCTTCCGCTTCACCGCGGAGAAGCCGCTGCCGGTCTGCGAAGAGACCGTCGTGCTGCACGACATCAACTTCGACTTCGACATCGACACCCCGATGGCCGAGTCCTTGCCGATCCTCAAGAACGTCGCCGTGTCGCTCAAGGACTGCCCCGATGTGTACGTCGAGATCGGCGGACACACGGACTCCAAGGGCTCAGACGACTACAACCTGAGCCTCAGCGAGCGGCGCATGAACTCCGTGAAGCAGATCTTGATCGGCTACGGCATCAACGACAAGCGCATGACCGCGAAGGGTTACGGCGAGACGAAGCCCATGACCTCAAACAACACCGACGAGGGCCGCGCGCTCAACCGTCGCGTCGAGTTTGTGCCCCAGCTCAGCCCTCAAGACGCCAAGGACCTGCAGAAGGCCGAGGACAAAGACAAGAAGGCTGAGGACAAGGCGAACGACAAGGCCGTAGAGAAGGCTGAGGACAAGGCCAAGAAGGCTCCGCCGAGCCCCTGACCCGCCGACCCCTGCACCACACGCAGTAGGTCCAGGAGCTAGGGCCTCACCACACGCCAGGCGCCCCAAAAGCGCCTGGCGTCTCTATGTGTCGCGTCGCCCTACGCTGAGGCGACAAGAATCCGACATCTTCAGTCTGTTTGAGACGCGAATTATCCTGCACCGCCTCCAGGCGCTGTTATAGAGTGATTGTCGAAGGGATGAGCCCTTCGTGGAGCGCCTCTCAGGCGCCTCAGCCCGGCCTCAGGCCCGGCGGTGACCCGGAGGCGGAAAACATTCTGGACCACGCAGACTCTGCGTAGCCTGAACGTTCTCTGCCCCATTCTAGGAGAGAGTGATGACCCATCTCAAGTTCGTTCTGTCTGCCCTCGTGACCGCGGCCCTCATCGGCTGCAATGATGAGATCGACGTCAAGGATATCCCCGATGACGCGATCACCGGCCCCCTCACCGTCGACATCGGCGGCGACGCCACCCGCGACGGCGGCAACGAGGGCGCCGTTCCCGACACGGTTGACTCGATCTTCCTCCGCCTCGACGAGGTCTCCATCATGCACGAGACCGAGGGTTGGGTGTTCATCGACGGCGGCCGCCAAGACATCGACCTGATGGCCGAGCGGGACGGCGACTCGGTGCAGGTGGGCGAAGGTGACGTCTACATCGGCAACTACGACCTGCTTCGCTTGTCGATCACCGACGCCTGGATCATCGTGGACGGCGTAGAGCTCGACCTCGTCATCGGCAACGGCGTCGCCCTGACCGACGGCCTGGATCTCACCGTCGCCATGGACGTCAACGAGAGCACCAGCACCGCGGTGTGGGTGGGTTGGGACCTCGACAACACGCTCTCCTTGGAGGGCGACGTGTGGACCTTGGGCACGGACGTGAACGCCACGGTCAACGTCGAGTGACCTCTCTGGTCCATTGACCTGTCGGGAGGGGGCGGTCTTCGCCCCCTCCCCTCACCACGAGGCCCATCGTGGCGCAACCCCGAACAAACATGAGCAGGCCGCGACATGGCTCAACAAGAACTCAGCGTCAGTCAGATCATCGCGCGTGTCGTGGACGCGCTGAGCGTGCAGCTTGAGGTTCAGGCCGAGCTCCTCAAGGCGGAGCTGGCGCAGGGGATGACCACCCTCGCCCAAGACCTCCTGCCGATCGTGGTGGCGAGCGGCCTCTTTGGATTGGGCTACACCCTGATCAACATCGGCCTCGTCCTCACCTTGGCGACAGCCTTGGGCCTCTGGGGTGGGCTTTTGTTGATCGGCGCCCTCAACGTGCTCTTGAGCGGGCTCGTCCTTCAGCGGGCCTCCGCCCGCGTGCAGGCCCGCCAGGCGCAGAGCGCAGACGACCAGGTTGACCCGGCCACCGCCGAGACCCTCTCGGGCCCCAACGGATTCTCAACCCAGACGGGGGCCCCCGATGTCCGGTGATTCAAACATCATGGTCCATGTGTCGCCCCAAACGCGCCGAGTCGAGGACGCCCGCGCCCGACTGAGACAGGCGCAGGCCAACACACAGGTGGTCCTGAACACGCTCCACGTCGAGATCGAAGAGACGCTCGACTGGCGCACCTGGGTCCGGGCTCGCCCGGCGCCCGTCCTGATCACGGCGTTCTTCTTGGGGTTCCTCATCGGGAGCCGCCGATGACCGCCGCGCGCGCCCACCCAAAGCACGATCTCTCCACACAACACCAGGAGCGCCTGATGAGCACCTCCCAGACATCGTCCGAGGACAACCACCAGCGTCCCTATGACGCGATGAGCCCACACATTCAAGAGGCCGAGGAGGTGCTGGGCGACCTCAACACCCGCGCCCTCGCCTTTGTCCGCGCTCGCCCCGGCGCCTGCGTGTTGGGGGCGATCACCCTGGGCTTCCTCATCGGCAAGCTCGCCTCACGGAGCTGAGCGTATGGACAATCAAACACCGCGCTATGCGCTCACCTTCACCCAGCGGGCGATGGCCCACCCCTACCAGACGCTCTTGATCGCCGCAGGGGTCGGCTATGTGCTCGGTGGCGGTCTGTTCACCCGCTTCACGATGAGCATGCTCCGCGCTGGCGTCCGCATGGGGGCGCTGCCCCTGGTGCGCCGCGCGCTGTTCGACGCCGCCGAGGTGGCCCTGTCGCTCCCCGCCCAGAACCACAACACACAGAACACCCAGTCCCCGCCCGATCACCAACCGATTCACTGACAACGGAGATTCTATGACTCTCGACAAGATGAAGAGCCTCGACAAAGACGACGTCCTCCAGCTCCTCGGCCTGGAGACCCGCCGCACCAACATGGACTACCTCGTCCCCAGCCTGGCCATCCTCGGCTTGGGCCTGCTCGTCGGCACCGGCCTCGGCCTGCTCGTCGCGCCCCGCCCCGGGCGGGAGCTTCGGGAAGACCTCGCCAAGCGGATTCAGGACATGCCTGAGACGATGAGCGCGCTCCCCAAGCGGGCCTCGGACGCGATTCACCGCGCCTCCGAGCAGATCAGCGACCACGTCGACGATCGGAAGGCCTGAGATGACCCACAAAGATGGCACCACCAGCCGCGCCGGTGGACTCCTCGAAGAGGTCGGTGGCACGATCAAAGAGAACATGGGCCAGCTCCTCGGCAACGAGCAGATGGAGCTTGAGGGTCGGGCCAAGGTCCTGGAGGGCCAGGCCCACCAGGAGCTCGCCAAGACCAAGGCGCGCATGAAGGGCGCCGCCGAGGAGCTGACCGGTGACGCCAAGGGGCGCGTCGGCAAGATCCTCGACAACGAGCAGATGCAGGTCGAAGGCAAGCTCACGTCCATGAAGGGCAAGGCTCGCCAGAAGGCCAACGAGTAGAACCGGCTCAGCCGCGATGCTCCATCAAGGAGCGTCGCGGCGGCGTGCTCTTCGTGTTGAGCATCCGATGGAGCCGACGAAGCGCGCACAGCTCCGCGAGCCGAACACGTTCGCGGGACATGCTCATCAGCCCGCCGATCTCGACCCGAGTGAGGGCGGGCGTGTCATTGAGACCAAAATGATTGGTCAAGATGAATCGTTCTGATGGATTTAGCGCGGCGTCAAACCCCGCGCTGAGCTTGCGCAGGAGCTGCGCCCGGCTCAGGGCGGCGTCCGCGCGGCTCTCCACGTCGTCCTCGCGCACGAGGTGGTCGAACACCCCGTGCCCGTCGGCGTCCACCTGGTCCAGGTTGACCGCCGCGCCGAGCCCCAGGAGGAGCTCAACACGCTTCGCCCCCACGCCGGCCTGGGTGGCCAGGGCCGCACGATCCGCGCTGAGGCCCGCCAGTCCGAGCTCTTTGGCGGCGTGGCTGAGGTTTCGGCGCTGCTCGACCACACCGCTCGGCAGCCGCACGAGGCGGCTCGCGCTCTCAATGGCGCGGGACATGTGCGCCCGCACCCACCAGCGCGCGTAGGTGGAGAAGCGGAGCCCCCGCTCCGGCTCGTACCGCCGCGCAGCGTAGAGCAGGCCGATAAAGCCCTCTTGGGTCAGCTCATCCTCATCAAGATAGGGCGAGACCAGCTTCCGCGCCTCCCCGACGGAGATGCGCTGGGCGGACATCGCCAGCTCCCACGCCAGCTCCTCGGACCGGCGCCAGGCGATCATCGCCCGCGCGGCCCGGGCCTGAAGCTCAGGGCGCCGCGTCGCGGCCTCCCGGGTGGCCTGCACCGCCGCCGCGATGCGCGCGACCAAGGCGGCGCGGGTGTGTTCGGCCCGCTTGGGCACAACACGCAGGATCCGCTGGGCGACGTCAACCCCGGCCAGCTCCAGCAAGGCGCAGCCCTCAGCGGCGCGGATCGCGTGGGCCAGATGACTCTCGGTCTCGAAGGTCCAGACGGTGTTGGCCGTGGCGGTGTTGAGCATTCCGACCCTCCTGCGCGCATCGGCTGCGCGCTGTGGCGACGGCGCGTGAGCAGACGCCGTCGGTGAGCATGAACCCGGGTCATGCAAATCTTATGCCAGAACGTTCGTTGAGCCGAAAAAAGCGCCGTCCCGCCCCTCCTCCACGTTCACGGGGCGGGGTCACTCAACACACGAACGTTCGCGAACACATCGCGCGACGTCACAATCCTCACAGACAGCGTTAAAATGTCACATCGGAGGTCCAGCTCGGGCGCGACCGGGCTCGGCGAGGGGCATTATTTTGGCGTTCGCGAACATCGTATGCCCGTTCACCATCCGGTGATTATAATTGCAGTACGCCCGTCGCAGCCCATCCAGCCCTGCTCTCCCCACGGACGAAGGATCACCGTGCGTGAGACGCCGCCCAACAAGCCTGAGACCCCGGCCAGCACCGTCGTCGAGCCCACCCTCGTCCTGAGCTTCGCCCAAGGGGGCTACGGGCGCACCCAGCGCCGCCGAATCCCCCCGGAGGGCCTACTACTGGGTCGTGAGGCCCTGGTGTTTGAGGATCCGTTTGAGGATCCCCGGATGTCCCTGCGGCACGCTGAAGTTCGTGTCGAGGGCGACCGCGTCTTGGTCCGGGATCTGGGCAGCGTTCACGGCTCTCGCCTCAACGGCGAGGTGCTCACCGGCGAGCGCTCGCTGAGCCGCGGGGACGTGCTCCGTCTGGGCGACACGCTCCTGATCTTCGCCCCCGCCGCCGACAACACCGAGGCCCCCGAGCCCGAGCTGATCGGCACCAGCGCCGGCATGTTGGCCGTGCGTCGAAGCATCGACCTCATCGCCCACCGAAAACACACGGTCATCATCACCGGCGAGACGGGCACGGGCAAAGAGATCGTCGCCCGGCTCATCCACCAGCGCAGCGGCCGACGGGGGCCGTTCTTGGCGATGAACTGCAGCCTGTTCTCGGAGCCGCTCATGGCGAGCGACCTCTTCGGACACGTTCGCGGGGCCTTCGCCGGCGCCACCACGGAGCAGCTCGGCCTGTTTCGCGCCGCGCGCGGCGGCACGCTGCTCTTGGATGAGCTGGCGGAGCTCCCGCTGTCGCTCCAGGCGAGCCTGCTGCGTGTGCTGGAGACCCGCGAGGTCCGGCCCGTGGGCGCCACCCGAGAGGTCGTGGTGGACGTGCGCGTCATCGGCACGTCCAACGTGCCCCTGGAGGAGATGATCTCCGCCCGCACCTTTCGCGCCGACCTCTACGCGCGCCTCGCCCAGTGGCACATCCACGTCCCGCCGCTTCGGGACCGCCGCGAGGACATCCCCGCGCTCACGATGCACCTCTTGGGGCGCTGCGAAGGGGGCGGGCGCCGCCTCACCCCGGATCTCGCCGAGGCGCTGCTGGTGAACTCCTGGCCGCTCAACGTGCGCGGCCTGTTCAACGTGCTCTCCACCGCCGTGCTCACCAGCCCGGGGCTCACGCCCCTGGAGCTGGGCCCCGAGGTGCGGGCGGGCCTGTGGACACCCCCCTTCGACAAGGCGGCCTCAGACCCAAGCGCGCCCCAGGTGAGCCTGACCAAAGAGGGCCTGGAGGAGCTGCTGGCGCGTTTTCAGGGCAAGGTCGCCTCGGCGGCGCGCA